>NZ_DBNGVP010000098.1:0-78343 GCF_057119385.1 Archangium sp.
CTTCGGACCGCGCTGAGGCACTAATGGCCTGGAACCCGAGCCCCACGGCTCACACATAAAGAGCTGTGACAAGGAGAGCAGCGTGCGTGGAAGATCAGCATGGGGGTCAGTTGGGCGTAGCTCTCCAGCCCTTCCGCCCCGCCGCCCGGCAACAGCGCCAGCCCGGAAGCCTCCACGCGCGTGAGGGAGTGCCATCCCCCCGCCATGGCGGCAGGGAGCGGTGGCTCCATGGCTCCAGCAGGCGGGTCCTCTGGCCATTCCGCCTGGGAGAGCAGCAACAGCACCAGCAGTGTTGGCGTCATGAGGGCCTCCGGTGGAGACATCCCATGGTACCAGGAGCTTCCCCTCAAACCGGAGAGCCACGACAGAACAGTCAGCAGATGACTTGAGGAGTCGCCGCACCCTACCCACCTCCCAAGCCATATGGGCCGCTCCGGCAATCGCCACTCGGACAGCGCCTGTGGGAGCGGCGAAGTCACCGCCCTGGCGGGGTGCGGAGCCGGCCCCCCGCGGCCTGGGACAGCAGCAGCGGCGGGCTCAGCGGCCCGGGGGCCTCCCCCGCCGCAGGAACTCCAGCCGCTGCCGCGCTCCCCGGTGCTGCGAGTCGAACCGCAGCGCCTCCTCCAGCCGCTCCTTCGCCTTCGGCAGGTCTCCCTGGCGCGCGTACACATCCGCCAGCACCACCAGCATCTCGGCGTTGTACGGCTGCATGTCCAGGGAGCGCTCCAACTCCTGGACACCGGTGGTCAGGTCTCCCCGGCGCAGCGCCAGCTGGCCGAGCATCACGTGCGGCATCGTCAGCCCCTCCGACTCGGGCTGGTGCGCCAGCGCCTCCAGCGCCGCGAGCCCGCGCGAGTCTCCCACGCCCGCGAGCGGAATGGCGGCGGCCTGCCGCACCCACAGCGACTTGTCCTTCAGCAGCGGGGCGAGCACGTCCACCACGTCCCGCGTGCCCGTGGTGGCCAGCGCCTCGGCGATATCCGAGCGCAGCACCGGATCCGTGGCCGTGGCGAGCGCCGCCTTCAGCGCGGGCACCGCCTCCTTGTGGAAGCGCTGGGCCAGCAACTGGGCCGCCACGCCGCGCAGGGCCGGGGCCTCCTTCTTGTCCGCCAGCACCTGCTCCAGCGGCTCGCGGCTGTCCGCGGCCGTCTTCACCGCGATGGCGTCCGCCAGCCGCATGCGCCGTGCCTGCCGCTGCTTCGCGTTGGGCCACCACTTCTCCAGCGACTCCGCCATCGCCTCGGGCGAGGCCTTCTCGTGCGTGTGGCACGCGTTGCACCCGTTGGGGATGTCGTGCTTCACCGTGTTGCGCGGCACCGGCACGTCGATGGCGTGGTCCGCCAGGTGGTCCAGCACGCCCGACACCGTCGGCGGCATGTGGCAGGCCACGCAGTCCTGCGCCTCGACCGAGGTGTGGTGCGTGTGCCTGGAGCCCTCGGCGGCTTCCTTCGCATGGCAGCCCTGGCAGCTCGCCGAGCCCACCGTCACGCCCTTCGCGAGGTGCTTGGGCTGTTTGATCTCATTGTCCCCATGCTCCGCGTGGGGCGCGGTGTGGCAGGTGAGGCACGTGGCGCCGCCCTGCAGGTAGCAGCGGGACTGGGTGAGGGCCTGGTACTCGAAGCTGGATGTCTTCGGGCGCCCGTCCTCGAAGAAGTCGCCGGAGCGCTGGTTGCCCAGCATCACCACCATGGGCTGGTAGTAGTCCTCGTAGCGCTTGCCCGGCTGATACCGGTGCCCCGCGTCCAGCAACGGGAAGAGCGTGCGGTGCGGCCCGTGGCACTGCGCGCACACGGCCAGCGCCTGCTGGGGCGGAAGCTTCGACGGCTGGACGATGTCCTGGGTGAGCTGCGTCTCCACGTGGCGCGCGCCGGGGCCATGGCAGCTCTCGCAGGCCACGCCCGCGTCCGCGAAGCCGGTGCTCCACTTGTGGCTGCCCCGGTCGTAGCGCGTGTTGAGCCCGGTGACGTGGCAGTCCAGACACGAGTGCTGGCTGTTGCGCTGCCAGTTGGCCCAGAAGAAGGGATGGTCCGGCGTCAGCACGCCCTGCTTGGACTCGGAGTAGTCCACCCACTCGCCCTTGCCGGTGACGTGGTAGTAGATGGGCAGCACCTGCCAGCGCCCGTCCGGCATCATCGTGACGGGATCCTGCATCCGCTTGCCGCCCACCACCCAGTCCACCGGGTACACACCGAGCGCGCCGCCCGGCCCCTTCGTGCGCATGGCGTAGTGCGCGTCCTGGGAGATCATCCACGCCTCGCTGGAGTCTCCCTGGTAGTGGGCGTTGCGGAAGTCGCCGACCACGGAGTCCGGGGTGGCCTCCGAGAGCGCACGGGCATGCCAGTCCTTGCGCCACGCGGTGTGCTCGTCGTCATGGCACTCGCCGCACTTCTCCGAGCCGACGTAGCCAAGAGGCGGAGGCAGCAGCTCCGCCGTGGCCTTCCGCGCGGGCGGCATGGCCACGGGCGCAGCGGCTGGAGCAGCGGAGACGGCCGTCCGCGCCGGAGCGGCGGGCGGAGCGTCCGGCGTGGACGGGCGCCGGAGCACGACAGCCCCACCCGCCAACACGAGGAGGACGGCAACCGCGAGGAGGAGCGTACGGGAGCGGGGCATGTGAAAGGGGGGGCTTGGGTGAAACGCCATCTCAACCGCGTGTCGCCTGCGGAGGGGCCGTACCGCTTGGAGGCGACGCCCGCTGACGCCACCGTGCACGAAGGTCGCCGCGCAAAACATCCAGCAGCCCCGAGACGGCGAACAACATCATCGCCGCTCCGGCCGCGGTCACCACGTAGTCCGCCAGGCCCGCCAGTCCGCACTCGATGCAGGCAATCGACGGGTCCGCGGGCGAATAGTGCAGCTCGACGGGAGCGCCCACCGGGAAGCGCCGCACGTACGCGTTCGCCTCCGCCAGGTTGCCCGTGTCCATGGCGGCGAAGGCGATCGTCTCCGCCGTGTAGTGCTCCGCCCCCACCGTGTAGCTGTAGCGCACGTGCGGCCGGAAGCTCACCGAGCGCTTGCTGCGCAGCGTCTCCACCGAGGAGGACAGCACCGAGCCCTTCACCACCGGCCAGTGCTCGCTCGCCTTGGCCCGGTAGAGCATCCGCCCGCCCCCGAGGGCGAACGCGCCTCCGGCCACCAGCATCACCCACCCCAACAAGATTCTCTTCATCACGGCTCCACCTCACTCTTCGGGAGCCCCGGGCCATGGGTCGTGGAAATCTCCCGGCGCACGGTGGCCGTCAGGACCTTCATGTCCACCGGCTTGTCCAGGAAGGCATTCACTCCCAACCGCCGCGCGGCCTCACGCGTCGCGTCATCCGCGAAGGCCGACAGGATGACCACCGGGCAGAAGAGCCCGGCCGCCTGCGCCTGGTTGAGCACGTCCAACCCGGTGGGCCCCGGCATCCGCACATCCGACAGGATGAGATCCGGCGGCAGCAGCGGGCCGCCACACACCTGCGTCAACGACACGTAGTCGGACAGCTCGAAGCCATCCTCCAGCGCGACCACCGCGTAGCCCGCCCGCGCCAACGTCAGCGTGAGGAGCGAGCGCAACTCGGTGTCGTCCTCGGCCAGCAGGATGCGCGGAGGGTGGGGGTCCGAGGGAGGGGAAGACATCACGGCACACCACCCGGGCGGAGAGGGAACTGCCTTCCACAGCATGGCCTGTGCCAACGGGCTCCCCCCCTCACGGAGGGCCGCGTGGCGCCGGGTCATTCTGCCCCACGGGGGGCACTCTGCCCCAGGCCTCCCCACATCGAGAATCCGTCATCTCCGCCACCGCCGCGCACATCACCCGCGCATGGGGCCGCGACAGGCGTTATCCAGGGCCCCCCCTTCTCACCCTGGAGCGTCCATCTTGAGCACGAGCACCAACCGTCACGACCTGTGGGCACAGGAGGCGCGCGCCAACCCCCTGCCCGTCTACGCCCGCATGCGGCAGGAAGCGCCCCTCGTCCGGCTGCTCGACCCCTACTACAAGGTCCCCGTCTGGGTGGCGACCCGCTACAAGGACGCGGTGGAGCTGATGCGCGACCCGCGCTTCACCAAGGACATGCGCAAGCTGCCTGACGACTCACCGTCCAAGCAGCTTCGCTCCGAGGAGAGCGACGTCTTCAACCAGCACATGCTCTCGGCGGATCCGCCGGACCACACGCGCCTGCGCACGCTGGTGTCCAAGGCCTTCACCCCGCGCCGCGTGGAGGAGCTGCGCCCGCGCGTCACCGCCATCGCCCACCGGCTGCTGGACGCCGTGCAGGCGAGCGGCTCCATGGATCTGCTCGACGCCTACGCCTTCCCCCTGCCGGTGACGGTCATCGCCGAGCTGCTCGGCGTGCCCCAGGAGGACCAGGACCAGTTCCGCGAGTGGACGCACATCATCATCAACCCGCCCCTGGATGGAGACATGCAGACCATCCGCAAGGCCGGCATGCAGTTCGCCCAGTACTTCCAGACCCTGATGGCCAGACGCCGGGCCGAGCCGCGGGACGATCTGCTCAGCGCCCTGCTGGCCGTGGAGGAGCAGGGAGACCGGCTCTCGCCCAAGGAGCTCAGCAGCATGCTCTTCCTGCTGCTGGTGGCGGGCCACGAGACGACGGTGAACCTCATCGGCAATGGCGTCTGGGCGCTGCTCCACCACCCGGAGCAGCTGGAGCGGCTGCGCGCCAACCCGGCCCTCATCGAGTCCGCGGTGGAGGAGATGCTGCGCTTCCGCGGCCCGGTGGAGACCAGCACCCAGCGCTGGGCCACGCAGGAGCTCGAGTTCCGCGGCCAGAGGATTCCCGCGGGCGAGAGCGTGGTGGCCTCGCTGCTGGCGGCCGACCATGACCCCGAGCACTTCCCCGAGCCGGAGCGCTTCGACATCACCCGCGAGCCCAACCGGCACATCGCCTTCGGCTTCGGCATCCACTTCTGCCTGGGCGCGCCCCTGGCCCGGCTCGAGGGCACCCTCGCCATCAACCTGCTGCTGGAGCGCATGCCCCGGCTGCGCTTCGCGGAGGACCCGGCCCGGCTGCGCTGGCGCGACGGCATCCTCGTCAACGGCCTGCAGCGCCTGCCCGTGGCCTTCTGAGCCCACGCCTTCCGGAAGCACCGCGCGGGGGGTTCATGCCAGGATGGGTGGCGCATGAACATCCCGTGTCCCTATTGCCAGCATCCCATCACCCCCGGAGCCACGACGTGTCCGGGTTGTGGCACCTCCCTGCTGCGGGAGGCCACGCCGCAGAGCGCCGAGCCCACGTGCGGCTACCACCCCCGGCGCCTGAGCCTGGCCATCTGCGACCGCTGCGGCACCTTCGCCTGCGCCGAGTGCCTGCGGCTCAACTCGCGCCAGGAGGTGGTGTGCCAGCGCTGCCATGCGCTCGAGCAGGACACGCCGCTGCCGTGGGACTTGCGCGAGGAGCTGGGCACCTTCACCGCCTGGTGGAAGACGGTGGTGGCCGTGATGTTCCACCCGGACACCTTCCCCACCTTCCGTCCCGAGGGCAGCGCCGGTGAGTCCCTGCTGTTCGCCGTGCTGTGCGCCGTGCCCACCAGCATCGTGGGGGGCCTCTCCTATATGGGCTTCCTCTCCTTCGTGCCCTACCTGCTCTCCTCGGGGAACCCGTCCAGGGACAGCGTCCCCTCGTGGTTGGGGCCCGCCATGTTCGTGGCCATCATGATCCTCGGCCCGCTGCTCTCCGCGGCCTACACCGTCATCCAGGCGGGGCTCGACCACCTGGTGCTGAAGATGGGCGGCGTCACCCGGGGCTTCCAGGTGACGCTCCGGGCCAACGCCTTCTCCCAGGCGCCCTGGCTGCTCGGCGCGGTGCCGTGCATCGGCCCCTACGTGGCGCCCGTCTGGGGGCTGGTGGCCCGCGTCTTCGCCTACCGCGGGCTGCACCGGACGAGCTGGGGCGTGGCGCTCGCGGGATGCCTGGTCACGCCCCTGCTCTCCTGCTGCCTGTGCGGCGGCATCTACCTCTCGCTGATCCGCACCCTGGGCGGCTTCAACTGAGCCACCGCGTGCCTCAGAGGGCGTAGCTGGCGTAGCAGGTGCCCACCGGGCCGCTGCCCGTGGTGGGCGCGTTCGGCGCCGAGAGCCACGCGCCCTCGGAGCCACACTGGTGCCACTGCAGGTCCCCACTGGACTGCACGCACGTGCGCGCCGGCACCGAGCGGCCCAGGGTGGCGGACGAGCACCACGGCCAGGACGCCGTGCAGGTGGTGGGCTTGGTGGTGGTGCCCGCCGTGAAGGTGCCGTCGGCCTGGCACTGCCGCCAGATGGCGTCCGAGGAGCTCTGCACGCACACGCCCACGGCCACGTTCGCCTCCACCGTGCCCGAGTAGCACGTGACGGTGGAGCCGCCGGTGCCCCAGGCGTACTCGCCCTTGAACTGGTTGTACTTCACCGCCACCAGCGACGAGCCGCCGATGTCCGTGCGGCCGCACTGGATGGCGTACGCGCCCACCCACGGGGTGTACGTGTAGAGCGCCGCGGTGGCTTTGTTGACCGGCTTCACCGAGCACGGGTCCGAGGTGCTCTTCGTCACGCCAGGCTTCCACCCGGAGATGGTGGCCCGGCCCGCGTCCAGGTCCGTGAGGTAGCCGCGCAGCTTCTTCGCCGAGCACTCGATCTGATTGCCGAAGCCCGCGTAGGACACGGTGCACCCGCCGCTGTCCGGGCAGCCACAGCCGGTGGCCTTGGCCAGGTTGGTGGAGGTGCCGCTGGTGATGAGGCTCGACTCCGTCTGGATGCGCGCCAGCATGTACAGCGGGCTGATGGTGTACGCCTTGGAGCGCTCCACGATGAGCGTCGCCGCCGTCTTGTTGCTCCAGGCCGGATCCTTGTAGGTGGCCAGGTACGAGCCCTTCTGCTGCAGGAACGCCTGCACCTGCGCCACCGTGATCCACTGGCCGCCGGTGATGTCCGTGTCCTCCAGCAGCCGGTGCATGTCGTACTCGGTGGTGGCCGGCTCGAGCACCTGGCCCGTGAGCTCGTCCACCACGGCCTCGTCCTCGGACGGGCCGCAGCCCACGGCCCACAGGGCCGGCAACAACCACAGCGCGTATCGCAGCTTCATCGCGTGCCTCGGGGATGGCCGCGCAGCCGGACGGGGGAGGCCCGGCTCCACGGCGGGGGGAGCGCGCGTCTTAGCACCCGCAAAGGCAGCATTTCCTGTTTTTTCCGAATCTTGGAAGAAACCAACACTCGCGTCTGGCCCGGGGGCAATGCCCGCCGCGGGAGGGCGGACCTACCGTGCGAGGGCGGGAACGTGCCCGGAGAGAGCCATGCGCAAGCCATCCAGGCCCACCGGGGAGGAGGGAGCGAGCATCGACAGCCGCCTGCTGGCGCGAGAGCGGCGGTACCTGGACAGGACGCGCGCGAGGCGGCCCCGAGGCGCGAAACAGGGGACGCCGGCGCCGGTGACGCCCCAGCTCGTCAGCGACCGGCGGGACTTGTGCGGCCTGGCGCTCTCGGGCGGAGGCATGCGCAGCGCGACGTTCAACCTGGGACTGTTGCAGGGCCTGCACCAGCTGGGGTTGCTGGAGATGTTCGACTACCTCGCCACCGTCTCGGGCGGGGGGTACATCGGTGGCTTCTGGACGGCGTGGCGGCACTACCACGGCAAGCGGACCCGCCAGGGCCACGCGGCCCGGAGGACGTGGGAGTCCCGGCTCTTTCCCACCACCACCCAGGGCTCTCGCGGGGCGAAGCTCCCCGAGGTCAGCCACCTGCGGGAGTTCAGCAACTTCCTCAATCCCCGGCTGGGCCTGATGAGCCTCGACACGGGGCGGCTGCTCGTCGCGGCCCTGAGCGCCGTCCTCCCCGCGCTCCTCGCGGCCCTCTCGCTCCTCATCCTGGCGCCCCTGCTGTGGCGGCAGCTCGCCCGGTTCCTGCTCGTCGAGTGGTCACCCTGGGACGGGCCGCCGCCCGTGGGGCTGGGCATCTCGTATGCGTTGATGCTCCTGATGACGGGCGGAGGGCTCTTCTTCTTCGAGTGGCTGCTGGCCCGGCAGAACGAGCAGGTGAGGCTCGCCCGGAACATCCCCCCGCCGAGCCAGGAGGACGCCCAGGAGCTCGAGTTCCGGAGGTTCGGCTACTACCTGCCCACCGCCTTGCTGGCGATGGGAGCCGTGTTGCTGCTCTGGTGGGGGCTCGTCCACGGCTACCATGACCGGATCGGCGCGAGGCGCGAGGGCCCCTGGCCGCCGGAGGCGCACACGGGCGACCTGGAGCCGCTCTACGTGTTCCTGCCGCCCCTGGCCTGGGTGGGAAGCATCGTCCTGCTGGTGATGCTCCGGTGGTTCGGCTCGCGCTACGTGACCGAGTGGATGCAGCGGACGAAGCTGGCCGCGGTCGAGCGCGTCATCAGCCGGCTGCTGCTGCTGGCGATCCTCTGGTCCATCTTCGCGGCGCTCTGGGTGGCCGGGGGCAGGTTGCACGGCTTCATCCTCGGGAGCGGAACCCCGGCCCAGGCCTACGCGGGCCTGGCGGGAGCGGTGACCGCGCTCACGGCCCTGCTCGCCAAGGCCCATCAATTCCTCGGGCGGCAGACGAGCAGACCGGTCAGCCCCAGCCTCAAAGAGCGGGTGAAGGCGCACCTGCCCAAGTGGCTGGGGTACGTGACGCTGGCGCTGGTGGCCCTGGGAATGGTGCTGCTCATCCACGCGGCGGAGCACGGGGGCTGGCTCACCGGGCTCCAGGTGGCGGCGGTGACCCTCACCGTGCTCACGCTGCTCCTCTTCGATCCCAACCTCGTGGGCCTGCACGTCTTCTACCGTGGCCGCATCGCGCGGACCTTCATCGGCGCGGCGCACGGAGAGGGACCCGGCCAGACCGAGCCCCACACGAAGGATGACCTGCCCCTGGACGATCTGCGGCCACGGCCCGGGCCGCTCCATCTCATCTGCTGCGCGGCGAACGATCTCTCCTCGGTGGACCCCATGGCCAACCTCTACCGGGGAGCCGACAGCGCGGTGCTCTCGAGCGTGGGCTTCTCCGTGGGCAAGGAGTGGAAGAGCTGGAAGAGGCTGCGCAAGGAGGGAGGCACGGTCCCCACGCTGGCCTCGGCGATGACGGCCTCCGGAGCGGCCTTCAACTCGCACATGGGCGCCGTGTCCATGCGGCTGGGCAAGGCGGTCACCTTCCTGATGACGGCCTTCAACCTCCGGCTCGGCCTCTGGAGTCCCCACCCGACCCGCGCCCACCGGCGCTGGTACGAGCAGCTCTTCGTGGGGCTGCCCTTCTACAAGGAGCTGCTCGGCCGCTCACGGGCGCGCAGCCGGGACGTGCTGCTGTCGGACGGCGGCCACTTCGAGAACCTGGCGCTCTACGAGCTGGTGCGCCGCCACTGCCGGTTCATCCTCGTCTCCGACTGCGGCACGGACTCGGGCACCACCTTCGACGACTTCGCCAATGCCGTGCGGCGCGTGCGCGAGGACTTCGGCGTGGAGCTGCGCATCGACCTCTCGCCCCTGCGCGCCGCGGAGGGAGGACTGTCGCGCCAGCCCATCGTCGTGGGGGACATCGAATACCCGGACGGCGACACCGGGGTGCTGTTGTTGCTCAAACCCACGCTGACGGGGAACGAGCCGCCCGACGTCAGACAGTACAAGGCGCGCAACGTGGACTTCCCGCACGAGACGACGGGGGACCAGTTCTACGACGAGGCGCAGTGGGAGGCGTACCGCCGGCTGGGCGAGCACGCCGCGCTCACGGCCTTCCGGCCCCTGCGGGAGGCCACGGAGCGGAGCAAGGAGCGGGCCGCGCAGCTCTTCGCCCGGGCCCGCTCCGATTGGATGCCCGTGCCCGAGGGCTACCAGGAGCGATTCTCGCGCTTCGTGGCGCGCGCCGCCGAGCTCGACGCCATGCTGCAACAGCAGACGTCCGGAAGGCTGTTCCGCGAGGTCTTCAAGGAGATCAACGAGCTGGACCGGGAGGCCAAGGAGCAGGCCCCGATGCACGGGGGCACGCTGCGCAAGAGGTGGACGCGGCACAAGACGGGGGATGGAGACGGCCACCCGGAGGAGTTCAACCCCACGCCCCAGGAGCTGTCCGAGGCGCTCCACATCCTGCGGCTCGCGCTGCTCTTCATGGAGGAGGTGTTCCTCTCCGAGGATCTCGCCACCCACTACAACCATCCGGCCTACCTGGGCCTGATGAACTACTTCGCGCGGTGGGCCTACTCGTCGCTCTTCCGGGCCTGGTGGCCGCTGCTGAAGACGCAGTACTCCCCGCGCTTCACCTACTTCCTGGAGAAGCGCTTCTACCTGCCGCCCATGGACAGGAAGGACATCGGGCGGCTGTCGCGGGAGGAGCATGGCTTCGCGATGTCCTGCTGGAGGCACCAGAGAGGCCGGCCCGCCCGGGACGAGACGCCCGAGGACCATCAGACGCCGCGTCCGGTCCCCCTCGAGCGGCTCATCTCCTATCAGCTCAAGATGCCCTGTGAGGGAGAGCCGCAGTACTACATCCAGGCCGCCCAGCTCATCGCGCGCACGCACCACGCCAACGGCAAGCCGCTGCTCTGGGATGCCGATGGGAGCGGAGGCCGGCAGGTGATGGTGTGGCAGGGTGACGACTTCTACGTGCCGCCCGGGCTGTGGGGCGCCGGCATCCGCGAGGACTTCCTGCGGCGCATCACCTCGTCCACCGAGCTGTTGGAGAACAAGGCCTTCGACGTCTCGCGCGGGACGCTGATGGCGGTGAGGTTGCTGGTGGACCGGGAAGCCTCGGCCGCCAGGCGGCACCGGTGGGCGGAGGAGGTGCAGTTCTACCGCTCGCATGGTTTCGAGGAGCCCGGGCCCGAGCTGGCGCAGTGGCTCACCACGGACATCGAAAGGGAGCTCACCGCGGATCCCGCCCTGCCCTGGGACAGGAGAGCGGACGTGCACTGGCTGCCGTACTGGCTGGTGCGGACCTACAACCCCGTGGAGGAGCCCTCGCCGCACCCGAAGCCCCGTCCCGAGCGGGAGGGCGCGCCCCTGCACTAACGCCCCATGCGGCGGCGGGCCCGCTCCCGGGCGGCCTCGAGCGCCGAGTCCACGCTCCGCTCCTCGCGCGGCTTCGTCTCGGGCGCGGCGGCGGCCGGAGCTTCCGGACCCGTCCCGGCCGCGGGCCTGCTCGTGGGCGGAGTCGCGGCGGAGGAAGCCGGCATGCCCGGCACCGCCACGGCCGCTGGAGTGGAGGCGGCCACCGCGCGCCGGAGCCTCGGGCCCGACAGGAAGCGGCGCACCCCCACCTCCGCCAGCAGCACCGCCACCGCCAGGGCCACCAGCCAGGGCGCCAGCGCCACGCGGCCCTCGGACTCGGGCGCCTCCGCGAAGAGGCCCGTCATGGAGAGCCGCTCCAGCCCTCCACCCACCGCCGCCACCCCGCGCAGCACCGCCAGGCCCTCCTGGGCACTGCCGGGCTCGAACTCGGGCGCGTAGGGCAGCGTCACCGGAGGCGCCCGCAGCACCCGCCCGCCCAGCTTCACCACCGGGTGCCACGTGCCACTGCCCGGCAGCGTGTACTCGGCCGCCACCCGGTCCTCGTCCTCCCAGCGCATGGGCAGCTCCACCGGCGCGCCCCGCCCGTCTCCCGGCAGCAGCACCAGCGAGGGCAGCGCGCCCGGCAACGCCTCTCCCGGCGCGAAGTCCAGCGTCACCCGCAGCTGGTTGCCCCGCCGCTCCGAGCGCGCCACCGCCTCGCCCGCGTCCCCCGCGCCGCCCATGCTCCAGCGCACCATGCCCTCCAGCGCCGCGCGCAGCCCGCTCCAGGTGCGCAGCTCGCCGGTGAAGGCCCCATCCACCTCCGCCATGAGGGCCACCACCCGCCCCGAGCCGCGCGGCCACAGCGCCAGCACCGGCGCCGCGTTGTCGTCCAGCGTCCGCAGCGCCACGCTCGCGCGCGGCCGCAGGTACGTGAGGTTGTAGCCGCCAATCTGCGGCAGCCCCATCGCCGGCAGCCTGCCGAGCAGCGGCAGGTCCGGCGCCGCCTCCAGCGAGGCGGGCTCGTCCACGAAGGTGGCCCGCGCCACGGCGATGGTCTCCTGGCTGAAGATGCGCGGCAGGCTCATCGCGTCCTCGGCGAAGTAGATGCGGCCTCCGCCCTTCACCGCGATCTCCTCGAGCAGCGCCGCGTCCGGGTCCGACTTCGAGCCCAGGCCGATGACGGACACCGTCACCTTCTGGCGCCGCAGCTCCGCGAGCGTCTTCAGGAAGTCGTCCGGCTCCTCCGAGTCCGCCGCGTCCGAGAAGAGCAGCACGTGCCGCGTGAGCTTGTCGCTGCGAAGAATCTGCTCGCGGCCCTCGCGCAGGGCCTCGCCCACGAAGATGCCGCCTCCGCCGCTGAAGCCGCGCGACACCGCGTCCAGCGGCAGCCCGTTCTCCACGGGGCTCATCGGGAAGATTTCGTGCACCTGGGTGTCCACCATGTGCACGGACACCTCGTCCTTCTCGTTGAGCAGCGTGAGCGCGCCCACCACGCCCTCGGCGGCCACCTCCATCTTCGTGCGCCCGTCCGCCACGGTGGCGCCCATGGAGCAGCTGCAGTCCATCAGCACGCTCATGGCCAGGGCCGTGCGGCGCTGCTCCTCGCGCATCTCCAGCGACACCGGCAGCAGCGGCTCCACCGGCGAGCGGCGGTAACCTCCCTCGCCGAAGCTGGAGCGGCCACCCGTCATCACCAGCCCGCCACCGGCCTGCTCCACGTACGCGGCCAGCACGTTCAGCGCCGGCTCGCCGAGCTGGTTCGCATCCACGTTCTCCAGCACCACCGTGCCCACGCCGTCCAGCGCATCGAGCGTCACGGGGAAGGGCGCGCGCACCTCCAGCAGCAGCCCCGCCGAGCGCAGCGCCCGGGCCAGCGTGCCCTCGGGCTGCTTCGTGAGCAGCAGCACCCGGGGAGGGCCCTCCACCCGCAGCACCGCCTGCCCCACGTCGTTCTCCACCACGCCATCGCCCGGCGCCTCCACCGTCAGCCGGTAGGCCACGAGGCCCGGCTCGTCCACCAGGTCGCGGAAGGGCAGCAGGTTGGGCCCGGCCTGGAAGTCGAAGGGACCCTTCACCCGCACGCGGCCGTTGCGCTCCAGGCGCACCGTGCCGGAGACGGGCGCCGAGGCCACCACCACCCCGCTCATCTGGAAGGGCTCGTGCGCCTTCACCGCGGCGGGCACGTCCAGCGAGAGCACGGCGAGGTCGAGCGGCGAGTCCTCGCGCGCCACGTGGCGGAAGTCCACGGCGATGCCCCGGGCCGCCAGCCTGCGCGCCGCGCCGCGAGCGTCCGCGCCGGTGGCCCGTCCATCGGACACCACCAGCACCCGGCCCGTGCGGCCCGGAGGAATGAGCGCCCCCGCCGCGTCCAGCGCCGCCGACAGGTCCGAGGCCTCCCCGTCCACCGGCCGGGTGAAGCCGCCGAAGCGCCCCGCCTCCGACAGCGGCTGCTCCACCCGCGCCTCACGGCCGAAGGAGATGACGCCCACCCTGTCGCCGGTGCGCCGCTGCGTCTCCAGCAGGCCCACCAGCTCCGCGGCCACGCGCCCCGCGTCGGCCGGCATGGAGCGCGAGCGGTCCACCACCACCACCACGTCACTGCCCGCGTGGCGCAGCACCCACTCGGGGCCGGCCAGCGCGCCCACCACGAGCAGCAGCAGCGCCCACCGCAGCGCCATGGGGGGACCGGGCCGCTGGCCTCGCTTCCACAGGAAGAGGCCCAGCGGGAGGAGGAGCACCAGCGCCTGCGGTAGGGAGAAGCTCATGGAGGAGGTCGCGCCATGCTACCCACCCGGCCCCACCCGGGGAAAGGGGACCCGGGCGCTACGGCACGTCCACCGCGCGCCCCCCGAACGGAGGATCCGCCTGTAGAGCAGCGGGCTCTGGAGCAGGACCTCCTCGTCACTCGAGGGACTTCCTCGACCCGGGCCCGCGCGACCGGAGCGTTGATCACCATCACCTCCGGCACGCCTCCCGACGTGAAGCCGCCGAACTTGAAGCAATCCGTGTCCTCGGCGCTGGTGCACTTCCACACGCCCGGCTCGCTCTCGACGGGCAGACGCGCGCAGACCCCGCTGGCGTCGAGGTCGAGCGTCATCATCCGCAGCGTCCCCTCGAAGTTCTTCGCCGGCAGCGTATACGACTCGGAGTGCGCGGCCCGGGTCTCCCGACTGCCCGGGGGTAGGCTCCCCTGGGAGTCCGGCCCTAGACTCCGCCCCCATGGACAGCACCCTCCTCCGCCGGCCCCCGTCCGAGCCCCCCGCGCCATCGGCCGCGTCGCTGCCGGTGGGCACCGTCATCGCCGGCCGCTTCACCGTGGAGGAGCTCGCGGGCCGCGGCGGCATGGGCACCGTCTACCGCGCCACGGACGCCCTCTCCGGTCAGCCCGTCGCCCTCAAGCTGCTGCGCTCCTTCTCCAGCCCCGACGCCCCCCGCCGCTTCACCCGCGAGGCGGAAGTCCTCTCCTCCCTGCGCCACCCCGGCATCGTCGCCTACGTCGCCCATGGCCAGCACGGGCCGGAGCACCCCTTCCTCGCCATGGAGTGGCTGGAGGGGGAGACCCTCGCCCAGCGCCTCGCCGACGAGCCCCTGCGCCTGGAGGAAACGCTCGCCCTGCTGCGCCACGCCGCCCGGGCGCTCGCCTTCGCCCACCAACAGGGCGTCATCCACCGCGACCTCAAGCCCTCCAACCTCTTGCTGCGCCAGGGCCGTCCCGAGGACGTGGTGCTGTTGGACTTCGGCCTCGCCCGCAACATGCAGCCGTCCTCCTTCGTGACGGCCAGCCAGACGATGCTCGGCACCCCGGGCTACATGGCACCCGAACAGGTGTCGGGGCAGTCCTCGCCCACGCCCAGGACCGATATCTTCTCCCTGGGCTGTGTCCTCTACGAGTGCCTCACCGGCCAGCCGCCCTTCTCCGCGCCGCACCTGGTGGCCACCCTGGCCAAGATTCTCTTCACCGAACCGGCGCCCCTGCGCGAGCTGCGGCCCGAGCTGCCCGTGGCCCTGCTGGAGCTGGTGGAGCGCATGCTCGCCCGGGAGCCCGCCCACCGGCACTCGGATGCCACCCACCTGCTGGGGGCGCTGGAGGAGCTGGGCGCCTCGCTGGACACGGACACGGGCACCGCCTCGGCCCCGGACGTCCTTCCGCCCCGCCTGGCGGCAGCCGGGCAGCAACTCGTCACCGTGCTGCTGGCCGCTCCTCGCCTCAACACGGGGCACTTCCCGGTGGAACAGGACTCCCGGCAGGCACTGCGCGACTCGCTGCGCACCTTGCTGGCCCCGCGGGGCGCCCGGGTGGAGTTGCTGGCCGATGGCGCCCTGGTGCTCACCCTCGCCGCCTCCCTCGGCTCGGCCACCGACCCCGCCTCCCTCGCCGCACGCTGCGCCCTCTCGCTCCTCGAGCGCTGGCCCGAGGCCGTCGTCGTGCTCACCACCGGCCGCGGCTCCCTCGACTCCCACCTGCCGGTGGGCGAGGCCATGGACCGTGCCGGCCAGCTGCTGCGCCAGGCGGAGCCGCTCCCCACCCCCTCCGCCCCGGTACTGCTGGACGAGGTGACGGCGGGGCTGCTCGGGCCCGGCTTCCAGCTCTCCCGCTCCCCGTCCGGCGGCTTCCTGCTGCACGGCGAGCAGCCAGGTACCGACGAGTCGCGCCCCCTGCTGGGCAAGCCCACCCCGTGCGTGGGCCGCGAGCACGAGCTGGCCGTGCTGGAGATCGCCTTCGCGGCCTGTGTGGAGGAGCCGGGCGCCCAGGCGGTGCTGGTGACGGCCCCGGCGGGCACCGGCAAGTCCCGGCTGCGCCACGAGTTCCTCCGCCGCCTGGAGCACCACGCGCCGGCGCCCTTGGTGCTGCTGGGCCGGGGAGACCCCATGAGCGCGGGCTCGGCGGATGGACTGCTCGCCCAGGCCCTGCGCCGGCTGTGCGGCATTCGCGGCGGCGAGCCGCTCGAGGAACGCCGGGCGAAGCTGTCCCAGCGCCTCTCCCAGCACCTGCCCGAGGCGCGGGCCCGGGAGGTGGTGGAGTTCCTCGGCGAGCTGTGCGCCAGCCCCTTTCCCGATGAGCACAGCCCCCGCCTGCACGCCGCGCGTGGGGATCCCCAGATGATGAGCCTCCAGATGGGCCGGGCGCTGGTGGGCTTCCTCGAAGCCGAGTGCGCCCATCATCCGGTGCTGCTGGTGCTGGAGGACCTGCACTGGGGAGACCCGCTCTCGGTGCGGCTGATGGACGAGGCGCTGCGGGAGCTGGCCGAGCACCCCTTCCTGGTGCTGGCCCTGGCCCGGCCCGAGGTGGAGCAATTGCTGCCCGGCCCGTGGGCGCAACGCATGCAGCCCATGCCCCTGCGTGGACTGAGCCGCAAGGCCGGCGCCCGGCTGGTGCGCGAGATGCTGGGAGCGGACGCGCCCGGCGCCCTCGTCGACAGGCTGGTGGAGCAGTCGGCGGGCAACGCCCTCTTCCTGGAGGAGCTCATCCGCTCGGTGGTGGAGGGCCGGGGCGAGACTCCACCCGAAACGGTGCTGGCCATGTTGCAGGCGCGCCTGGCGCGGTTGGAGCCCGAGGCCCGTCAGGTGCTGTGGGCCGCCAGCTTCCTGGGCCGCACCTTCTGGAGGGGCGGCGTGCGGGCGCTCCTGGACGGGGGGATGACGGCGGAGGCGCTGAAGAGCTGGCTCCAGCACCTGGTGGAGCGGGAGTGGGTGGAGCCACAACGGGCCAGCCGCTTCCCCGGCGAGGAGGAGTACCGCTTCCGCCACGCGCTGGTGCGGGACGCGGCCTACGGACTGGTGCCCGACGGCCACAAACCCGGCGGTCACCGTCTGGCGGGCCAGTGGTTGGAGCAGGCCGGAGAGAGCGACCCGCGCGTGCTCGCCGAGCACGCCGTACTGGGCCAGCAGCCCGAGCGCGCCGTGCACTTCCTCACCCGGGCCGCCGAGCAGCACTTCGAGCGCCACGATCTCCCCGCCACGGTGCGGTGCGTGGACGCCGCCCTGGCCCTGGATGCCCGGGGAGCGGAGCTGACGCCCCTGCGCGCGCTCCAGGCCACCCTGGCCTTCTGGCTGGGTGACTTCACCCGGCTCTTCGACATGGGCCCGAAGGTGTTGGCCGAGCTGAGGGCCGGAAGCCGCCCGTGGTACTCGCTGCTCAGCGGGCTGTACCTGGGCCATGCCGTCAATGGGGGGCAGGAGGAGCTCTCGGCACTCGAGCGGGAGTTGCTGCGGACGCGGCCGGAACCGGGGGCCCGGGTGCCCAGCCTGGAGGCGCGCTGGGCCGTGATGTACATGCGCCTGTACAGCAGCGGCCGCCAGGAGGCCTCCGCGCTCCTGGCGCGCCTCGTCGAGCCGGACACCGAGGCCGTGCCCGAGGCGCGCATGGAGCAGGCCTTCAGCCGCTGCGCGGGGGGCTTCTACTCCTTCATCTTCGAGGCCCGGCCGTGGCAGGCCCACGTCTGGCTGGAGCAGGGGTATCGCGGGCTCTTCGAGGTGGGCATGGAACGTCTCGCGATGGGGGCCCAGGTGATGTGGGCGCATGCCCTGGAGGCGCTGGGGGACAGGGCCGGTGCCGAAGCCCTGTTCCGCGACAACCTGGCCCAGGCCCGGCGCTCGAGAATCCACGTCTCGGACATCTACGCACGGTTGAGTCTGGCCCTGTTGCTGGCGGGCAGCACCGACCCGGCCCGGAGAGAGGAGGCACGGGCCCTGGCGGACGGCCAGGAGCTCGCGGGCCGCAACATCCTCCCGGGTCTGGCGCACCTGTTGAAGGCGAAGCTGGCGGAGAACCGTGGCGCACGGGCCGAGGCCGAGACGCGGGCGCGCGAGGCCTGCGAGGTGCTGGCCTCCTTCGTCTTCCACCAGCACACGGCCCGGACGCTGTTGAGCCGGGTGCTGCTCGCCCAGGGGCGGGCGGCCGAGGCACGGGAGGTGGCGGCGCTCGGCGTGCGGCGGCTGGAGCAGGACGGCAGCGAGGGCTCCGGGGCCGTGGCCCTGCGGATGGCCCTGGCCGAGGCCTGCTTCGCCGGGGGAGACACCCACGCGGGCGAGGCGGCACTGCGTGAGGCCCTGCGTTACCTGCGCGAGCACGCTCGTGACATTCCGGACGCCGATGCCCGCGAGCGCTTCCTGCAACAGGTACCCGGGAACGCCCGCACGCTGGAGTGGGCGCGCCAGCGCTGGGGCGAGGCCGGAGTGCTCTAGCGCGCCCTGGCGGATGCGCGCCCTGTCGTGGACGGCTTCTGAATCAGCACGTCCGAGAGGTGGTTGGCGCGCAGCGCCCGCTCGAGCCAGAGGTCGAGCAGGTCCAGGTCGGTACAGCCCAGGATGCGCTGGCGGGACTTGCCATCCACGGACAGGCCGCGGGCGGCGAGGATCCGCAGCACGCTCTCCGCAAGTCCTTCGGCCCGCCCCTCCGCCCGTCCTTCAGCCTTCCCCTCGGCCCTTCCTTGCCGGCGTCCTTCTGCCCGGAGCCGCTGTCCCTCCGTCCACATCAGTTCCTCCGCTCGCTGTTCCCGCATCAAACAGGTTAATACCTGCCGGGTGACTTTTCCAGTCGTCTTCGTCCCCCGTTCCCGGAGGTAGTAGACGACTGCCTCCAGTTCCCGTTCTCCCTCGGGTGAAGCGTGGACTTCTCGGCACCAGCGCAACGAGGTGGCCGCCCGGCTTCAGGCTGTCGTGGATGTTCTGGCACATCCGCTCGAGCGCCTCGGGCTGCCCCGCGTAGTGCAGCAGCCACACGGCGGAGACGAGGTCGAAGTCACCGCCCAGCGAAGCACTGCTCACATCGTGGACGCGGTACTCGATGTCGAGCCCCGCCGCCGCGGCCTGCTGCCGGGCGATCCGGCTCATGTCCTCCGAGAGGTCGGCCCCCACCACGCGGGCCACGCCCCGCTGCCGGAAGAGCCGCGTGAGGAAGCCGCTACCACACGCGAGGTCCAGGACCGACTTCCCACGCAGCTCCCCGAGAAGCTCGAGAACGCGGGGGACCTCGACGAAGATCCGCAGCGGCATCTCCTCGGTGGAGGAGTACTGCTCGGCCACTCCATCGTATTGAGTGCTCATCCCCGGACTCTACTTCTCCCCATCTGGGCGTTGTCGAACAGTGGTACAGCGGCGTGTACGGCGCGAGCCACCAGGTCAGGCCCGCCAGCCTGAGCAGGACTCCGCGATTCAATGAGGCTCACTTCGCCTCGGTTCGCCGCGTGATGTGGAAATCCACGAGCAGCGCCGCGAGCAGCACCAGCAGTGGCCAGCGCGCCCGTCCGGGAGCGGCGCCTCCGTCCTCGTCATCTCCCGCCGCCTGCGCGGGTCTGTCGCCCTCGCCGCGCCCACGCAGGTCCGACTCGCGGGCATCCAGCGGCAGCACCTCCACCGCGTCCACCGGCTCGCCGTCCCGCTCCAGCGTGTAACGGCCGGGCACCGCGGGAGGAGGCAGGCTCAACGCCCCCGCGCCGAACAGGGGCCGCGTTCCCTCCGGACCCTCCAGCGTGTAACGCGAGCCCGGGCGCGTCACCACCGCCAGGGTCTCGCCGAGCGACAGCTGCCGCCGGGGGAAGCCCTCCTGCGAGCGCCGCACCTCGCGCAACAGATTGCCCAGCAGTACCGGCCACGCGGTCGTGCGCTGCACGTTGGAGCGCGCCAGGTCCACGTTGAGGTGCACCTGCCCCTCGGACTCGGAGAGGAGCACCACCGTGCCCGCCGTCATCAGCGCCCGGCCCGGAGGCGCCTCGGCACCGGCCGCCCAGCGCACGCCGCCCAGTTGCACGTCATCCAGCAGCGGGTGGCCCTTCTCCGCGAAGAAGGGGCCCACGAAGGTGCGCACGGCACCGCCCGCCCCCACCGTCACCCGCGCGTCCGAGCCCCGCGGGCCCACCACCAGGGCTCCCTCTCCCGGCCCCTGCTCCACACCGGGCGACACCGCGAGGAAGCGCTCCAGCGTCGAGCGCGCCTGAGCGTCCAGTCCCTCGGCCAGCGCCACGCGCACCCGCCGCTCCGGGGCCGGTGGCAGACGGGCCTCGCCGTCCTCGGGCAGCGCGTCCGCGGGCAGCGCCACCTCCACGTCTCCCGCGTTCTCGAAGGTGAAGCGCAGCGTGGCCGCGCCCTCCTCGGGCAGCCGCACCCGCTCGCGCCGCTCGGTGCCCTCCTTCGCTCCCGGGCCGGGCCGCGCCCGCACGCGCACCTCCGTCTCCTCGGGCCCCGTGCCGAAACGCGCCACCCGCAGCGTCACCGTGGCCGTGGAGCCCTCGTCCCTGCGCCACGCGGACACCAGCGCCACGTTGTCCCGAGGCGCGCCCAGCGCCGTCCACCGCACCGCCGCGGGCACGGCCACCCCTTCCGCGGGCGGAGCATCGGTGAAGAAGTGCACGCGCCGTCCCGGGCCCGCCAGCTCCTGGGCCCACAGCAGCGTGGGCGCCACGTCATGGTCCGCGCCCAGGGCCCGGAAGGACTCCAGCGCGGCCAGGGCGCGCGAGGGCTCCGCCTCCGGCCCCGCCAGCACGCGAGGCACCGTGCCACTGGCCAGCACCGTCACGCTCGTGGCCTTCTCCTCCTCCACGCGCCGGGCCGCCTCCGCGCGCACCTTCTCCAGCACGGAGCGTCCGTCCGCGCCTCGCGCCGACAGTGAAAGGCTCCCGTCCACCACCAGCACCAGGTGCCGGGTCCGGGCGTCCTCGCCCAGGCGCACGTCCGCGAGGAAGAGGGCCGCGGCCACCACCGCCAGCGCCTCCAGCAGCAGCGAGGCCTCGCGGGTGAAGCGCTCGAAGCGGGGGCCGGCCTCGGCGCGGGGGCGGGGCGTGCGCCAGAGGAAGAGGGCGCTCACCACCACCGGCTTCTGCTTGCGCCGCAGGAAGTACGCCGCCACCAGCGGTACGAGCGCGCCCAGCGCCAGCAGTCCCCAGGGAAAACCGAAGCTCATGCCACCCCCGCCGGGAGGAAGAGCGGCCGCAGCGCTCCGGCCACCAGCGTGCGCAGGGCCTGGGGCGCGGGGGCCACCAGGTGCACCGCCCGGGCCCTCGCCGCCGCGGCC
This sequence comes from Archangium sp., assembly GCF_057119385.1. Classification (NCBI taxonomy): domain Bacteria; kingdom Pseudomonadati; phylum Myxococcota; class Myxococcia; order Myxococcales; family Archangiaceae; genus Archangium; species Archangium sp. Next base: position 20,963 of record NZ_DBNGVP010000098.1, read on the forward strand.
CCGAGCGCCTTCTGGTGCTCGGCGAAGCGCCGCGCATAGGCCGCCAGCACCTCTTCCGTGAGGAGCTCCTCCAGCGCCGCGCCGCTCTCCGCGTCCACCAGGCGCGCGCCCTCGCCGCCCGTGGGCTCCAGGTCCTCCGCGTCCAGCACCTGCACCAGGAAGAGGGCCGCGGCCCCCTGCGCCAGCCGCGACACCAGCGCCGGCAGCGGAGCCTCGAAGAGGAAGTCGCTCACCACCACGCGCAGGCCGCATGGGCGCAACGGTGGCAGGCGTCCCAGCGCGGCGTGCAGATCATCCTTCGCGTCGAAGGTGGCGGAGCGCAGGGCGGAGCGGCACACCTGGCCCTGCACGCGCTCGGGACGCGCGCCGCCCACCAGCAACGTGGGGCTGAGTCCCTGGTGGGCGCCCACCTCGGTGGCCAGCAGCGCCAGCTCGCGCGCGCACGCGGCCTTGCGGGGCGACAGCGCCATGCTGCGCGAGCCGTCCAGCAGCACCTCCAGGCGCGGGGACACCTCGTCCTGGCGCACGCGCAGAATCAGCTCGCCGGTGCGCGCCACCGCGTTCCAGTCCATCTGCCGCAGGTCGTCTCCCGGCTGGTACACGCGGAAGTCATGCAGCTCCAGCGAGGAGCCGGCCGAGGCCGCGCGCACCTCGCCCACCCGGCCGCGTTGCGGCGTACGAGGCAGGGCCAACGCGAGGCCCGGGGCCAGCCGGGCCACCTCCGCCTCGTCGAAGTCCGGGGCGGTGCTCATGAGGCGTGGGCCCGGCGCTCGCGCTCGACGAGGGCCCGGTCCGCGGCGAAGGCGGCGAGCACGGCCACCAGCCACACGCAGGCGAGCAACCCCAGGTTCATCTTCGTCTCCTCCGTCGAGTCGTTGTAGTCGCTGAAGTTCGCGATTCCGATGAAGGGGTTGAGCAGGTTGAAGAGCGGGTCATCCACACGCTGATCGAAGAGGACGGAGATCAGCGGCAGCAGCGCCCCGGCCAGGCCCGACAGCGCGAAGAAGAGGACGCGCACCACGGCCGGCGAGGCGAGCTGGTCCGAGCGCGGCATGCGCCCCACCACCAGGGGCAGCGACAGGTAGAAGATGGCATAGGCCGGTGCGGCGAGCACCCCGAGCACATGGGCCTGGGAGGCGGCGCTGGAGCTGCCCTGGGACAGGAAGAACAAGCCCATGCACAGCCCCGTCCAGCCGAGCACCAGCAGCACGATGAGCCGGAAGCCACGCACCGCGCCCGGGCGCAGGAGGGACCAGGGCCGCGTGCGGGCCCGCAGCGCCCGGGCCTGTCCATCCACGTCCGTGGCCACGAAGACGCCGATGACGGCCAGGTGCAGACACCCCATGACACTCGCCACCGCGGCCACTGCCGTCGGGGGGGTGTCCCACAGCCACAGGCCCACCACCCCCGCGCCGGACAGCACCATCTGCACGGTGAGCGCCAGCCGGGGGCCCCACGTGTAGTTCTCCGTGGCCAGCGACAGGCGCGCGGCGGCCGTCTCGAAGAGCAACCACGCGTAGGAGAACATCACCCAGAGGATGATGCCGGTGGCGAGGAGGAAACCATTCTCGCGCACGACGGAGCGGTAGCCCTGCTCGCTCAGGAAGAAGGCGGCGATCAGCGCGTAGATGAGCGCCAGGCCCAGCGCGCCCAGCAGCACGAGGTTCACCAGGGCGCGCCCCATGCGTCCGTCCGCGAGCGTGGCCGCGCACACCGCCACCACGGTGACGAAGACGAGCCAGCTGGCGCCCAGGGCGAGCACCAGGAGGATGGTCGGCAGGTCGATGCCGTTGAGGTAGTAGCTGAAGAGGAGGAAGGGCCCCACGGCGGAGGCGTACAGCCCGGCCTGCACCAGGAAGGACGTCACCTTGCCGCGCAGAATCCGCCGGGGCCCCAGGCCGGTGAGGATGAGCAGCACCCACGTCTCGTCCTCGCGCTCGCGCGCCAGGGAGCGGTAGGCGCTGTAGGGGATGATGAAGAAGTGCACCATCGCCAGGCAGATGTAGAAGCTGAAGAAGAAGCCCTGTCCCTGGGTGGAGAGCCCGTCCTCCCGCGTGGTGGCGTAGGCCACCATGGAGATGATGAAGCAGGACAGCAGCATCAGCCCGAAGCTCACCCAGAAGACGCGCGAGCGCAGGCCCTGGCGCACCTCCTTCACCACCAGCGGGTTGAGCCGGTCCCCCAGCCGCTCCAGCACTCCGGGCCGGGCCGCCTCGCGCGGGGCGGTGCCCGCGGTGTCCGTGGCGAGCGCGCTCACGCCACCCTCCCCTTCGTCACGTGCATGAACGCATCCTCCAGGTTGCGCTCGCGGTGGCTGAAGGCACACACGGGCACGCCCGCCCCCACCAGCACCGCCAGCAGCCGCGCCGCCGACTCGTCCACCCAGGTGCCCGCCGCGCCGCCCTCGTGCTCCAGCCGCACCCGCAGCGCGTCGCCCTCGCGCGCCACCTGCTTCACCCGGGGCTGCTCCAGCAACAGCCGCTCGGCGCGGCCCCACACCGCCTCGCCCTCCTCGCCCGGGAAGAGGCGCACCATCAGCTCCGCCACCGCCGCCCCCGCGGCCTGCGCGAGGATGTCCGCCACCTTGCCCGTGGCCAGCAGCCGGCCCTGCTCGATGATGGCGCAGGTGTCACAGATTTCCGCCAGCTCGGTGAGGATGTGGCTGGAGATGAGCACCGCCTTGCCCTGGTCCGCGAGCGCGCGCAGCAGCTCGCGCAACTCGATGCGGGCACGGGGATCCAGGCCGTCCGCCGGCTCGTCGAGGATGAGCAGCTTGGGGTCGTGCAGCAGCGTGCGCCCGAGCGCCACGCGCTGCTTCATGCCCTTGGAGAGCGCGCTGGTGAGCTTGTCCTGGAGCGGCAGCAGCCCGGTGAACTCCATGACCGAGGCCACGCGCTTGTCCCGCTCCTTGCCGTGGAGGCCGTAGGCGCGCGCGAAGAAGTCGAGGAACTCGAGCACGGTGACGTCGTCATAGGTGCCGTAGCGGTCCGGCATGTAGCCGATGAGCGGCCGCACCTTGTCCGGGGTGTCAACCAGCGAGTGCCCGTCCAGCGTCACCTGGCCCGCGTTGGGCGTGTCCAGGGTGGCCAGTATCCGCATGGTGGTGCTCTTGCCGGCGCCGTTGGGCCCGATGAAGCCCAGGATGGTGCCGGCCTCCAGCTCGAAGGACACGTCGTCCACCGCGCGCAGGGCGCCGTAGTCGCGCCGCAGTCCCTTCACCTCCAGCAGGCTCATGGTCCGTCCACCCTTCCCTGCACGAAGTGCATGCCCTCGTGCAGCTCCACCGGGAGCGCCGACAGGGGCAGCAGTCCCGGTCCCTCCAGCCGCGCGGCGAAAATCCCCTCCGGCAGCGGCTCGTCCAGCAGGCGCCAGGCCACTCGCGAGAAGCGGCGGGTCGCGGACGCGGAGAAGTCCACCACGTGGAGGAAGGACACCTTGTCCTCGGTGGCGGTGGCCAGCGTGGCCTCGCCCTCGGCGCCATCGGCGAGCGCCGGCAGCGCCCACAGCTTGCCGCCGAGCCGCACGTAGCCCGACACCAGTGGTGCGCCGAGCGCGTTCTGCACCCGCAGCCCCTGGCCCTCGCGGCGCACGGTGAGCCGGGCGCGCGAGGGCAGCATCGCCACCTCGCCCCACTCGCGGTAGGTGCGCGAGGGCAGGAAGCCACCCGTCACCGCCATGCCATTCGTCCAGTCCGCCTCGGTGGCCTGCGACTCCCAATCCACGTCCGGCCCGAGCAGCGCGGCCTGCGCGGGAATCCGCACGCCCTCCGGCTCCAGGTTGGCATAGTAGCCGCCGACGCCCACCATCACCGCCCGGTCCCGGTCCCGGTCCAGCCAGATGAGGCTGTAGCGGGAGGCGTGGATGACGAAGCCCTCCACGAGCACGGACCAGGCGACGATGGCCATGCACGTGGCGAGCGCCACCGAGGGCACGGCGATGAGCAGCGCCACGGGCCCCTTGCGCCGGGCGAGCATGAGGCCTCCGGGCCCCACCGCCAGCACGAAGAGGGTGATGAGCACCAGGAAGCGGCCCACCGGCGCCTGGACTCCGGGCAGCAGCGGCGCCTCGCCGTTGTTCAACAGGTGGTTGCTGTTGAAGGGCCCGCGCTGCCAGCTCGGCGGAGGCCCCGCGGGAACGACGACGCTCACCTGGCCCTGCTCCGGCTCCCCCATGAGGTTCACGTCGCCGATCAGCGCCTCGCCGCACGCCTGCGCCTTCGCGCACAGCCGCAACCGGCCGAAGCCGTAGGGCACCTCGCCCGTGGGCGTCTGGGTGAGCAGCGGCAGGCGCGACACCACGTCGCGCGGAGGACGCAGGAGGATCAGGGAGCCACCGGTGGCGGCGTAGGCCTCGAGCGCGCTCCAGGCATCCGCCGGAATCGTGGTGACGTCCCCGGCCACCACCACCATCCGGTGGCCCACGTAGAGGGCGAGCTCGCGCGGCGCGTCCTGCGGCGTGATGAAGCGGACCGACAGCTTCGGCTTGTTCTTCACCCGGGGCAGCTTCGTGCCCGACTGGAAGGCCTGCTCCGAGCCCAGCACGAGCACCGCCTGGCCCGACGGGTCCACCGAGTAGAAGTTGAAGGTCCGGAAGGTGCTGCCCGGGCTGCTCACGCGCACCAGGCCGCCCTGCGCGATGCTGGGAACGGGCACCCAGGCGGAGAGCCGCTGACGAGGCCCCACCTCCACCTGCCGCGTGGACACCTGGGAGCGGCCCACGCGCTGCGACTCCACGCGGATGCTCACGGCCTGAGGCGTGGCACCCGGGTTGAAGAGCACCACCTCCAGCGGGATGTAGCCGCCCGCGGGGCGCAGGATGCTGTTGACCACCGTGGCCTTCAGGGCACCGCCCTCGGTCACCTCCACCGGCTGGCCCGGCATCTCCTCGTAGCCGGGAACCCAGGGCTCTTCGCTCTCCTCGGAGCCCGCTTCCTCCTCGTCGGGCGCCTCCACGGCGACCGCGGTCTGCGCCACCGGGGGCTCGTTGGCCACCGCGAGCGAGGGGCCCGCGCACAGCAGCAGGGCGAGCAGCGCGGCGGGAAGACGCTCACGCACGAGGCACCTCGGGGATGGCCTGCAACAGGGCACGCACCACGTCCAGGGTGCCCACCTTCTCCAGCGAGGCCTCGTAGGCGAGCACCAGGCGGTGGTTGAGGACGGCGGGAGCGGCGGCCACCACCTCGTCGAAGCCCACGTTGGGCTTGCCCCGCATCAACGCGAGTGCCCGTCCGGCCGCCGCCAGCGCCAGCGCCGCGCGAGGGCTGGCCCCATAGCGCACGAAGCGGCGCACCGGCTCCGGCGCACCCGGGCCCCGCGGGTCGCTCGCCTCCACCAGCCGGCCGATGAAGTCCGCCACCGGCACGGGCAGGTGTACCCGGTCCACCGCGGCGAAGAGGGAGGCAAGGCCCTCGGCGTCCGTCGCCTGCGGCAGCACGGGTGGAGTGCCGCGCACGCGCGTGGTGAGCAGGGTGGTGAGCGTCTTCGCGCCCACGGGCGGCACCTGGACGCGGAAGAGGAAGCGGTCCAGCTGCGCCTCGGGCAGCGGGTAGGTGCCCTCCAGCTCGATGGGATTCTGGGTGGCGAGCACGAAGAAGGGCTCGGGCAGCGGGCGCGTCTGGCCGAGCACCGTCACGCTGCGCTCCTGCATGGCCTCCAGCAGCGCGGATTGCGTCTTGGGGCTGGAGCGGTTGATTTCGTCCGCGAGCACCACGTTGGCGAAGAGGGGCCCCTCGCGGAAGGTGAAGTCGCGGCGGCCCTCGCCCTCGAGGACGTAGGTGCCGGTGATGTCACCGGGCAGCAGGTCCGGGGTGAACTGGATGCGGCGGAAGGGCAGCCCGAGCAGCCGCGCGAGCGCCTTGCACAGCTCCGTCTTGCCCAGGCCCGGCAGGCCCTCCAGCAGCACGTGGCCGCGCGCGAGCACCGCCGCCGTCACCTGCTCCACCACCTGCGTCTGGTCGAGCAACACCTGATTCAGCCCCTTCTGGAGCTGCGCCACCCTCTCCGCCGCGCCCTGCACCTCGGCGGGGCTCAACAGTTCCGACACGGCCGACTCCTCTCCTAGGGTTCCCCCCCGAAATACCGCTTCACCAGGTCCCGGTTGCGGGGCAGCAGCGGCCCCGTCGAATGTCCCGCCTCCGCGTCGCCCTGCGCGCCCGTCCCCTGCGCGCCCCCACCGCCACCGCCCTCGCGCCGCTGGGGCTCCGCGGAGCGCAGGCCCCACAGCCCCTGTGCCTCGCCGCCCTGCCCCTTCGGCAGCGGCTTGAAGGCGAGCCGCTCCGGATCCATCTCCGCCTGCTCGCCGAAGACGAGCGGCTGGCTCTCCCCACCCCGTCCCGTGCCGCCCTTGCCCTGGCCCTGCCGCGTCTGGCGGCTCGCGTGGCCGCCCTGGCGTCCCTCCTGCCCCTCGCCCTCGCCTTCACCCTCGCCTTGTCCCTGACGCGAGCCGTTGCGTCCATTGCCCTGGCCGAAGCGCTGCTCCAGCTCGCGTTGGCGGCGCTCGAGCGTCTCGCGCAGGCTGGCCACCTCATCACGCGAGCGCGCACCTCCACTGCCACTGCCACCCGGCTGCCCCTGGGCCTGCTGACCGCGGGTGCCACCATCCCCCGCGCCCGGCGCGCCCCCGCTGTTGCCGGAGGCGGGATTCCCATTCTCCTGGCCCTGCTGTTGCCGCTGCTGGGCGGCGTTGTCGGAGCCCAGCGCCATCAGCGCCTTCTCGAGGGCCTCGCGCTCCCGGGTGGCGGCCTCGGCTCCGGCGGCGGCGTCCAGCGACGCCTCCAGCTCGCGAGCGGCCTCGGACGCGGCGGCCAGCTCGGCGGCGGCCTTGGCGGCGCGGGCCTCCAGCGACTTCTCCAGGCTGTCGGCGGCCTCCCAGTCGGCGCTGTCGAAGCGGCCCTCGGCGACCTCCTCGGACAGCCGGCGCAGCTCCTCCTCCAGCGGGGTGCCCAGCGGCTCCTCGCGGGCGAGCGCCTCGGCCTTGGCCTGCACGGCGGCCACCTTCGCCGCGGCGGCCGCGTTGGCGGGCCGCACCTGGCGCGCGGGCAGCGGCAGGAGGAATCCCACCCCGAGGAAGGCGAGCGCCGCGAGCAACGCTCCCACCGGGCGCTTCCAGGCCACCGGGGGCAACGTCACCGCGCGGGCGAACTGGTTGGCGGAGAGCTCCCACTCGCCCACGGGACGCTCCAGCCGGGTGAGGAGCAAGCCACCCGCCCCGGCCGAGCGATCCGCCAGCACCGCCGCGTGCGTCAGGGACACGCTCCGGGCGCGGGCCCGGACGAGCCACCACGCGCCCGCGGCGAGCAGTGGCACCGGGAGCACCCAGACGGCGGCGTCGCGCAACAACATCCGGACCAGCACGCAGCCCGTGGCGGCGGCCCACACGGGAGCCACCGCCGCCTCGGTCCAGAGGACGGCGTTGAGACGCCGCCGTACGCGCCGGACGGGAGCGAGGACGAGGGCCTGCAGGCGGCGTTCATCGCTGGCGGGCATGAGGGCTCCGAGTCTCGGACACTCGAAGGCCCTTCCACAAGCCACCTGCTCCTGGGCAGAAGGAAGTCCCAGGAGGTTTCTACCGCCCACACCTCCAGGGCGTACGTGTCAAGGGGAGGCCCAGGTCCATACCTGCGCGGGCAGGTAGAGTAGCCTGGGCACGACCATGACGCTTGCACGAGAGCCTGTATGCCTACCGCTCCGGCTGCTCCTTGTGACACTACCCGTTCTCGCGGGCTGCACCCTCAACCACTATCTGCCCCGTCACTTCGACTTCGTAACTGTCGTGGAAAAGACCGAGCCAGGAGCGGATGGCTGGCGTGGTCCTGGCTTTGTTTGTGAACAATTCAAAGCGAAGTTCAACGAAATCCTGGCTCGTGCCGTGCGCGGCTCAATGGTCACGACGTCGTGTCACAAGAAAACAACACCCACCATCATCCAATTCAACTTTTGAGCTCATGCCACTTTCAGCAGAGGAACTGCTGTCCATTGTCCGGAATTATTTCCGTCTGGACAAGGAGTTCAACTACAGGCCAGAAAACAGCCCCGAGGAAGACAGGTTCTCGGAGAAATGGGAGCAAGAGATCAAGAAGATGGAGCAATGGCGGGTATTCCTGCGCGAGCTCAAGGGAGCGCTACCGGATTTTGACATCGGGAACGCCACGGCGACGTGCACTTCCTGCTTCCGTTGCGCAGCTTATCCCAACGCACAGCCGACTGGCTCGGCTGTCGTCGGCTGTGTCAGCATCCTGGCGCCCGTGTACACCGTCTACGGCGTCCAATACACCTATCGCGGCGGGGAGCGGAGCCACGAGGTCTTCCTCGATTCGCTGCCGCCCGGGATGCAGGTTCCCGCCGCCATCATCGCCAGGAGAATCGAGGCGGCGTTCGGGGTCGAGGCCCTTCCCCATGGCATCGCTCAGACGCCCATCCCGCTCATCGTGGAGCCCCAGGAGCCGCCGACGACGACGCTCTTCCATGCCCTCTTCCTCAGCCAGCCGGAGAGAGTCCCTTGAGGAAGGAAGAAGGGCCCGGCAGCCCCCCGGCGCCGGACCGTCCATTTCCCGGGACCGTTCCTCGATGAATCCACTTCCACGTACGTAGAAGTGAAACCCACGCCCCTGGAGCCAGACTTGGGGCGCCTCACCCGGTGACAGGTGGTGTTATGCTGGCCCACCTGGGAGGTGGTGCGCATGGATGGCGTGCAGGCCGGGAAGGTTGGGGACAAGTGGCTCAGGGCCCGGCGGCGCCTCCTGTGGAGACAGGCCGTCCTGGAGCCCCTGGAGCCACAGCTGCCCTTGCCTGGGACGCAGGTAGGGGGCCTGGTGCTGGAGGCGAGGCTGGGCGCGGGCGGCTACGGCACGGTGTACCGGGCCCGGAGCCCGGGGGGCAAACCGTACGCGGTGAAGTTCATCCACCTGCCGCGCGCGGCGGCATGGGCCTGGAGGGAGCTGGAAGTGCTGCTGCGGCTGCGGCGGCTGGGCTGGGTGGCGGTGCGTGGGCATGGGGAGTGGCCGGAGAAGGCGCCGCGCTTCGTCTACCTCGTCATGGAGTACGTGCAGGGCATGTCGCTGCACACGTGGGCCGGGAGGCACAACCCCACGGCGCGGCGGGTGGCGGAGGTGGTGCGCGCGCTGGCGCGGCAACTGGCGGCGGTGCACCGCGCCGGGGTGGTGCACCGCGACGTCAAGTGCGCCAACGTGGTGGTGCGCGAGAAGGACGGGCGGCCGGTGATGGTGGACTTCGGGGTAGGCACCTTCCCTGGCGCCCACCCGGTGACGGGGCCCCGGGTGCCGGGCACCGCGCCCTACCGCAGCCCCGAGGCCGAGGGCCACCGGCAGGAGCGGGGGCCATACGAGGCGCACGCCCGCGACGACTTGTGGGCCCTGGGCGTCGTCCTCTATTGGCTGCTCACCGGCACCTTCCCCTTCCAGGTGGAGGAGACGGGGGACTCACTGGCCGACGCCCGGGCGCTGGGCGAGGCCCTCGTGCACCAGGCGCCCGAGCCGCCCCAGGTGCGCAACCCGCGCGTGCCCGCGGCGCTGGCGGCCGTGTGTCTGCGCATGCTGGAGAAGCAACCCACGGCGCGCTACCCGGACGCGCAGGCGGTGGAGGCCGCGCTCGGGGCGGCACTGGCCGGGGCGGACGCGGCCTGGGACGTGCCCCTGTGCCAAGCGTATGGCCCGGACACCGCCACCACCGAGGCGGAGGAGGAGTTGGAGGACGCGGAGGAGGAGACGCGGTGGCGGCGGCTGGAGGCCTATGAGCGGCGCCACCCAGTGCGCGGCGCTCCCTTCACCCCCGAGGAGCCCGCCACCCCGGCCCCGCCCACCCGTGAGGCGGCGCCTGGCGAGGGCCCGCCTCCCGCCGCGCCCCAGACGCCCGCCCCCGCGCAGACGCCCAGCCCACCCGCCTCCGAGCCGCCGCGCACCCGGGGCACGCCCTGGCGGTGGGGCGCCGTCGTCGGCCTGGGGCTCGTGCTGGGCTTCGGACCCGGGCTCTCCCACCGCCCGTCTCCCGGCGACGCACCCGGGGTGACGTCTCCGGTGGTCGCCGCCCCTCCCACGTCCGGGGTGGGGCCCGTGTCCGGCCAGGAAGTGGCGCCCGGGCACGAGCCACTCGAAGGTGGCGGCGGCGCGGCGCTCGAAGCGACTCCCACCCCCGCGCCCGCCGCCCGTGCGGCGCCTCCCAAGGACACGCGCGTGAAGCGTCCATCCCCCTCTCCCCTCCCCACCACCCCAGCGCTTCCAAGACAGTCGCGCGGCGTGGCCCGCACGGTGGGCGGACTCGCCCTCACCTGCTCGCTGGCCACCGGCTGCCCCGCCCCCACCGCTCCCCAGGTCCGGCCCACACCGCTGTCCCTGCCGGAGGCCCCCTGCCCGGAAGGCTCCCTCCAGGCCATGAAGGAACTGGGCATGCGTGAGGGCAAGTACGGGTCGGTTCTCATCCCTGGTACCGTGAGAGGACCTCGACAGAGAGTCACCGTGCGCTCGGGTCCCAGCACCCTCCTTCATCTAGGAGGCTCGCGCGCTTACTCGTACCCGCTCCCCGACGGCACCGTGTTCTCCGGGGAGCTGTTCGTCGGACCGAAGCGTGTGTACGGCCGCTTCACCCAGGCCCGTACGCCCGAGGGCCACACCTACCCCATGTGCCTGGAGCTCTATGAGTGGATCGAGCGGGGCGTGCTCCGCCATGAGCAGGATGGCACCGCGGATACCGCCACCATCTCCACCGGCGTGCAGCTCCGGACCGTACCGAGGTTCTACGCGGTGCCAGAGCGTGAGTAGCTCTGGGCGGATGGGGAGCAGGGCGGGAAAGGCCGTGGGGCCGACGTGGGAGGTACTTGTCAGTCCGGGCCACTTCGGAAGTACTCCCGCCCATGCTCCCGCCTCTGGCCGTCCTGCCTCTGCTGCTCGCATTTTCCACCCCCCCGCCCGTCGCCCGGCCCGCCACCGGGGAGTGGGATCCGGGGGGTGAGCGCCATGTGGAGCTCACGGCGGATGCCGCCGGGCAGGTGCACACCGTCACCATCGGGCCCCAGCGCGCCACCACGTTCGTGTTCCACTCCCCCCTGCGGTCCGGCACGGTGGCGGTGGAGGCGCGCGAGCTCTTCCTGTCGGTGACGGTGGATGAGGGGGCCGGCGTGGTCAACCTCCTGCCCTCCGGGGCGCTGCCGCCCGGAAGGGAGTTGATGATGACGGCGCGCTTCGCCGATGACGCCGTGCCCGGGTGGGCCCGCTTCCGGCTGGTCGTACACGCCACCCGGGCCGAGCGGCAGGTGGAGGTGTACCGCCTGCCCCGCCCGGCCGAGTCCTACCGGCAGGCGGAGCAACGGGAGCGCGAGCGGGCGGAACGGTGCGAGGCACGGCTGGCCCGGGTGGAGACCGAGGGCCGCTCCCCCGAGAGCCTCACGGACCTGCGCGAGGCCGACCTGGTGGACGGGAACACAGGCGTGGCCGTGAAGCGCATCCTCGAGGACATCACCCAACGCCCCGGAGAGGTCCTGTGGGTGACGAACGCCTGGGGCTACCATGCTGGGAAGATGGAGCGGGTGGCGGTGGAGTTGGAGATGGAGAACACGGGCGACACGCCCTGGATGGCGGAGGGCGTGCAAGGGACGGAGCTGGTGGGCGCCGACGGCGAGCGGCTGCGGATTCTGCGGGTGTGGCAGCCGGCCCCCCTCCTTCCGGGGAGCAGAGGCCCGCTCATGGTGGAGGCGGAAGCCGCACCGGAGCAGACCCAAGGCGCCTTCCTGTTGAAGCTGGGCGAGGCGGGCGGGCCGCGCACCCTCACCGTGCGCGGCGTGACGTTCCCGTAGGCGCCGTATCGCGTCCCGCTGGCTGGACGGTCAGGTGTCAGCGACCCTCCTCACACGGTGCGTGGAAAGGGAGGTCCCATGCATCCGCGGCTCCGGGTCACTGCACGTGGAGTGGTGCTATCGCTGACGCTTCTTGGAGCAACCCTGCTCGCCTGTGTCGGCGGCCACATCCCGCCGTCCAGATAGAGATGCAGCGCATCTTGACGGACAAGAACACCGGCGCCCTCCCTGGTGCGCGAGTCACCGGGTTCCAATGGGACGTCCCGCGGTCGACGTCTCCGTGAGGACGGACCCATGCGCATCCAACAGGTTGGGAGCTCCAAGCGCCTCCCCTTGGACGTCCCCCGGCAAGAAGTCCATTCATGAACCCAGAAACGAAGCCAGAACTGACAGCCGACGCGCTCGTCCGACTCGTCCACCGCTACTACCCGGCGGGGCTGCTCATTGACGATCTCGCGTACAAGGTGTCGAAGGAAATCCAACGGCTCAGGGAACTGCAGGACACTCATGTGCAGCCCTCGGCTACCTGGACGGCCTTCATCACACGACTCCGCCAGGAGTTCTCGGACTGCTCCCTCTGGGATACGACAGTCCCCTATCTGGACCCCTGCTACAGCATCCGTGTCTCCCTGCCCGGCTTCCAGGTAGGTGACCCCCTCTACGACTGCGTCGTCTGTCTGCTGAGCCAGTTCGTCCCGGTATACGCCCTCTACGCCTCCCATACAGACAAGAACGACCCCAGCGAGGAGGGCTACTGGCTGCGCTTTCCGCCGTTTCCCCCCAAGTTCCAGTCCCACGAGGCCAGACTCGCCGCGCTCATCGAGTCCACCTTTGGCTTCACCCGCCTGTCCAACGATGTCCTGCACACCCCCGTGCTGGACCTCGTGCCGAAGTCTTCCAACTTCGTGCTCGGCGAGGCGAAACTCATCGACTGCCTCTTCACACCCCACCGCTGGTGAGTCTCCCGGGTGTGCAAAGCCCCACCGGAACGTCCTGGAATGTAAAGCGCCTTGGCAAGCCCCCCGGCCTCTGAAAAGTCTCCTCGGGCAACCCCCCGGGTCGTTCCCTCCCGCCCCACTCCGGCCGTAACCTTCCTCCCACCTTCGCGCCAGGGCCGGTCCCCGAGCCGTCAGCGGGCAGCCCGGGCCTTTCCACCGCGAAGCGAGGAGATTTCTTCCATGTCTGATGACACGCGTGGGCGCAAGGCGCCCGCCAGCGGCTTGCCCGTGCTCTTCTCCCAGGGCGGTACCGACTATCTGCGCCTCCAGAAACTGGAAGAGGGGCCGTTCGGAGAAAAGCTCTACCTGTGCCGGCCGCGCACCGGACAGATGTACGGCGCGCTGGTGGAGGTCGCCGTGCTCGACCGCCAGGGGCGCCGCATCGGCCACGCCCGGATGATAGAGGCGGCGCGGTTGGGCGCCCTGTTGTCCCACCCGGCCATTCCCCGCGTCCACGGCCAGTACAAACACCGCGGCACGCGTTACCTCGTCACGGAATACGTGTCTGGCATCAGCATGAACATGGCCTGCTCCTCCGCCTGCGTGCGCGACCGGCCCTTGTCCGAGTCCTTCATCCTCTACGTGGCCTCTCGGGTGGCGGGCGTGCTGTCCTACGTGCACGGACTCACGGATGCGGAGGGGCGGCAATTGCGCATCATCCACCGCAACGTCAACCCCTACACCCTCCTCATGAGGGACGACGGCGAGGTGATGCTGGCCCACTTCACCGCGGCCTTCTCGCGGCTGCCCGGGCGCGAGCCGACCACCACCTGGAAGGTGCGCGGGGAGCTCGACTTCGCCGCCCCGGAGCGCCTGTGCCGCGCGGTGGATGCCCCGGTGGATGAGCGCTCGGACCAGTTCTCCCTCGGCCTCGTCATGCTGGAGCTGGCCACGGGGGAACACCTCTACCACACGGAGGAGGTGGAGCGGGCCGCCGCGCACCTGCCCCCGCCCCCCGCTGGAGCCCCGGAGTGCGAGGAGTGGCGAGCCGAGTCGGACAGCTGGACCTCCGTGGAGGAGATGGCCCGGCGTGCCGCGGCCTTCCGTCCCGAGCACGTCTCACACCTGACCCGAGCGGTGTCCGGGCCCTTGCGCTCCATCCTCCACAAGCTCCTCAACCGCCACCCCTCGCAGCGCTACCCCACCGCCGCCGCGCTGAAGGCCGACCTGGACGCCTGCCTCGCGGCGAGCCATCCCACCTACGGTGCGCGGGAAGCCCTCGCGGAGTTGCTGGAGGCGAGGGCCGAGGCGGAGCGCATCGACTCGGAGCTCTTCGCCTCGGACGAAGCCGTGCGGACGGCGGGGGAAGCGCACGCCCTGGCGGAGCACGGGTCGGCCGGCGCCTAGGGCAGGTCAGCCCACGGAGCGCACGAGCTTGGGCTGGAGACCGTCCAGGAGCGCCTCCACGAGCCGCTCCACGTCATCGACGGGCACCCCCTGGATGGTGAGCAGCGTCCTGCCTGCCTGAACGCTCGTCTTGAGTTGCACGCGCGCGCCCTGGGCGAAGTGCCGCGAGAAGCTCTCGCGCATGAAGTCCACGCGGGCCACGTCCGGCGGAGGCATGGACGGCCTCGAAGGACTGCGCTTGTGCTTCACCGCGCTGAGCATCTCCTCCAGGTTGCACTCGGCGAAGGGCTTGGACACCACGGTGCCCCCCTCCTGGGGGACGTCGATGGGCACGGCCCCCACGTCACCGGCCGCGAGCGCGAAGTCCGCCGCCTTGGCGTATCCACGTGCGTGGAAGTGAACCGGAGCGCCCGCGGTGCCCCTCACATGCCTGGCGGAGGTGGCGTGTCAGGACATCACGCGCGCGCCGTCTCTCTTCCCGGAGCGATTCGAGGGACACCCCGGACGCTCCCGATGAGGCCCGTTCCGCCCGGGGCGGCGGCGGTCTGCAAAACCGTTGTTGCCGGGTTCGACTCCCGGACGGGCCTCCACCTCTTCATGAGCACGCCGCGCACGACGAAGCCCCGGCAGCCGAGCCGCCGGAGCCCCGCGATGCCGCCACGTCCCGTGGCTACTGCTGCGGCTGTTGCTGCTGCTGCACGTCCTGGCCGCTCAGGTCCTGGCTGCCGCCCGTGCCCTGCTGCAGGCCGCCCTGGCTCGTCACGTCCACGCGCAGCGCCGTCGGCTCACCGCCCACGTCCTGGTACGAGGCGCGCACCTGGCTGCCCTCGGCGATGTCCGCGCTGGAGTCCTGACGCCCATCCACCATCACCTGCGTCCGCGCGTTGAGCTGCAGGCGGATCTGCGGCTGCCCCGCTCCACCCGCGCTGCTCAGCAGCAGCTCATCCGGGCTCGCGCTCACCACCCGGCCCGTCACCAGCTGTTGAAGCCGCTGGCTCCCCTGCACCTGGGCGTTCTGCTGCTGGGTGCGCGCCCTCTGCTCCTGCTGCTGCGCGGACTGCTGCTGCGCCTGCGCCAGCTCCTGCTGCTGCTGACGCTGGGCCTCCAGCGCCTGCTGCTGGGACTGCTGGACCTCCGCCTGAGCCTGCGTCGCCTGATTGGCGGCCTGCTGCTGGGCCCGCTGGGCCTCCTGGAACTCCTGCTGCGCCTTGGCCTCCGCCTGCTGCAGATCCTGCCGCGCCTTCTCCACGTCCTGGCGCGCGTCGGCCCCCTGCTTCTGCTCGTCCGAGGCCCGCTCCTGCGCATCCTGGGCCTGATCCGGAGTCCCCTCGGGGGGTGCTGCCCTGGCCGCCTGCCCTCCGGACGTGGGTACCGGGCGCGGCAACACCGGGCGTGAACCCAGACAGCTGGGGTGCGAAAATTTCCGCGTCACCGGAAAGTCTGCCCTAGCATACACGGTTTTCCGTTGGATTAGCGACGTTGACGGTAGGCCCTCTTCCCACACACGATTCGCGGCCAACGGCAGCCCATACAGGGGGGCCGCTCCATCCGCAGCAACGTTGAGGTGAAGAGCGAATGACGCTGAAACAAGCGTTGATTTCGGGGTGCGCACTCGCACTCCTTTCCGTGGAAGCCAAGGCTCAGGAGCAGGGCGCTGCCGCCCCGCAGCCCGAGGCTCCGCAGCCGGCCGCCACCGTGGCTCCGGCCGCCACTCCGGCCAACATGCGCAAGATCTCCGGCAAGGTGCTGGACGCGCTGACGAACGATGGCCTGCCGCTCACGCGCGTCATCATCAAGGGCACCACCAAGGGCGTGGAGACGGAGCTGGACGGCTCCTTCAGCCTGGACATCCCCAAGGGGCCGGTCACGCTGCTCTTCTCCAGCCAGGACCACAAGGATCGCGAGGTCGTCGTCGGCGCCAACCGTGACACCGTGACGGTGTCGCTGGACGCCACCTTCGTCGAGGAGATGGTGGTGGTGGGCCGCGCCAGCGAGCTGGCCCGCAAGCACCTGGCCAACTCGGTGGCCTCGGTGAACAACGAGGACCTCAACCGCGCTCCCGCCTCCACGGTGGATCAGGCCCTCCAGGGCAAGGTGGCCGGCGCCAACATCCAGAGCAACTCGGGCGCTCCGGGCGGCGGCATGCAGCTGAGGCTGCGCGGCGTGTCCACCGTCAACGGCTCCAGCGCGGTGCTCTACGTGGTGGACGGCGTCCTCATCAGCGACGTGGCCATCGCCTCGGGCGTCTACCAGCTGACCGAGTCGGTGCGGGGCTCCAACCCCTCGGCCACCCAGGACAACCAGGTCAACCGCATCGCGGACCTCAACCCCAACGACATCGAGAGCATCGAGGTCCTCAAGGGCGCGTCCGCCGCGGCCATCTACGGCTCCAAGGCCAGCAACGGCGTGGTCATCATCACCACCAAGAAGGGCAAGGCCGGCGCGCCCCGGGTGGACGTCACCCAGCGCGTGGGCATGTACGCGCTCTCCAACACGCTCGGCTCGCGCCCCTTCACCTCGCGCGAGGACGTGGTGGCGCGCTACGGCGAGTCCGTGGCGGCCCAGTACTGGACGGGGAAGACCTTCAACCAGGAGGCCCTGCTCGCCGGCCGCCGGGACATCTCCTACGAGACGCTCGCCAGCGTGAGCGGCACCTCGGGAGACACCCGCTACTTCGCCTCCGCGCAGGTGAGGGATGACAAGGGCATCATCCAGAACACCGGCTACCAGAAGCAGTCCTTCCGCCTCAACCTCGGGCAGAAGCTGGGCAGCGACCTCGAGGTGAACGCCAGCGCCAACCTCGTCCACACCCTGGGCAACCGCGGCCTCACCAACAACGACAACACCAACATCACCTACTACATGGCGCTGGCGTCCACGCCCAGCTTCGTGGACCTGAACGCCAACAGCGCCGGCGTCTTCCCGGCCAACCCCTTCGTCTCCAGCAAGGCCAACCCGCTGCAGACGGCCGCCCTCATGACGAACGATGAGGACGTGTGGCGCCTGCTCGGCTCGGCCGACGCGGTGTGGAACGCCTACAAGAGCGAGACGCAGAGCTTCAAGGTGCTCGCCAACCTCGGCGTGGACCGCTTCCAGCAGCAGAACAAGATCTTCTCGCCCAGCACGCTCGCCTTCGAGCTCCCGCTGGACGGCCTGCCCGGCACCTCGCTGCTCGGCAGCAGCGAGGTCCTCAACATCAACACCGGCGTCAACCTGGTGCACAACTACAAGCCCGCCGGCGGCGCCGTGAACGCCACCACCTCGGCCGGCTTCCAGTACGAGCAGAGCGGCGTGGACTCGCTCTACGTGCGCAGCAGCGGGCAGATCGCCGACCAGCAGAACGTGAGCTCCGGCACGCAGCTGAGCGTGCGCCAGAACCGGCAGCTCGTGCGCGACCGCGGCTTCTACCTCCAGGAGGAGATGCTGCTGCTCAACGAGCACCTCACCCTGGTGGGCGCCGTGCGCGGCGAGCAGAGCAGTGCCAACGGCGACCCCAACCAGCTCTTCTTCTTCCCCAAGCTGGCCACCGCCTACCGCTTCGAGCCCTTCCACCCGGCCATCAACGAGTTCAAGGTGCGCCTGGCGTACGGTGAGACGGGCAACCGCCCCACCTACGGCCAGAATTACCGCTCGCTGTCCTCCATCAACAACATCGAGGGCCTGCCGGCCATCCTCGGCACCGGCGTGGCCGGCTCGCCGGACATCCGCCCCGAGCGCCAGCGCGAGTTCGAGCTCGGCCTGGACACGATGCTCTTCAACGGCAACGCCGTGGTGGAGCTGACCCTCTACCAGCGCAACATCTACGACTTGCTGCTGCCGCGCACCATCCCCGGCTCCACGGGCTTCACCACCGAGTACGCCAACGGCGGCGAGATGTTCAACCGCGGTGTGGAGGCCATGCTCCAGGTCACCCCGGTGCGCACCACGGACTGGGAGTGGACGTCCAACACCACCTTCACCCTCAACCGCAGCCAGGTCACCTCGCTGCCCGAGGGGGACGTGCCCATCCCCGTCTTCGGCACCAGCCTGGGCGAGTTCCGCCTCCAGGAGGGCGCCAGCGCCACGCAGATCGTCGGCGACGTGGTGGAGAACGGCAAGTCGGTGCTCAAGAAGATTGGCGACACGGAGCCGGCCTTCCGCATGGGCTTCACCAACACGGTGAAGTACCGCGACTTCAGCCTGTCCTTCCTGCTCGACTGGCAGCAGGGCAGCGACGTCATCAACCTCACCCGCTTCCTGTACGACGCCAACAAGAACTCGGTGGACTACGTGGCGCGCGGCGCCCAGCGCCAGAAGGACTGGCTGACCAACGCCGCCGTGTACGTGGAGGACGCCTCGTTCCTCAAGCTGCGCGAGGTGACGTTCAGCTACAACCTGCCCCAGTCCCTGCTGGCCAAGGCGCCCGTGGTGAAGTCCGCCCGCTTCAACATCAGCGGCCGCAACCTGCTCGTCTTCACCAACTACTCCGGGCTGGATCCCGAGGTGAGCAACTTCGGCAACCACCCCATCGCCCGTAACGTCGACGTGGCCCCCTTCCCGCCCAGCCGCAGCTTCTGGACGTCGCTCGATGTGGGGTTCTAGGACCATGAGGATTCGCGACATGAAGAACATGAAGAAGGTGGTCCTGGCGCTGTGCGCCACGGTGGGGCTTGGCGGGTGCGGAGACCTGACGGTCCCGGACCTCAACAACCCGAGCCTCGAGTCGTTCCAGGAGACCCCGACGCGCACCGCCGTCATCAACGCGTCCACCGGTCTGCTCATCGGCACGCGCGCCGGCATGACGAACCAGAACGGCTACGTGGCCCTCATGGGCGTGCTCGGCCGCGAGGGCATCGTGCTGGACTCGGCGGACCCCCGCTACGTCAACGAGATGCTGCAGGCCGCCTCGCTCAACGGCGGCAGCCCGGCCTTCGGCGGCAACTTCTGGAACAACCCCTACGCCAACATCCGCAACGCCAACACCCTCCTCAACGCCCTGGAGAAGGTGGACGGCGTCACGGAGGCCGAGAAGAAGGCCATCCGCGGCTTCGCCAAGACGATCCAGGCGCTGGACTTCCTGGTCATCATCAACACCCGCGACACCAACGGCGCGCCCATCGACGTGAACCGCCCGTTCGGCAGCGATCCGGCGCCCATCGCGACCAAGGAGCAGGTGTTCGAGCACATCGCGAAGCTGCTCGACGAGGCCAAGGCGGACCTGGAGGGCGGTGGCACCGCGTTCCCCTTCCCGCTGAGCAGCGGGTTCAAGGACTTCGACCCGCGCACGGACGGCAAGGTGATCGACATCACCGTGCCCAACTTCATCAAGGTCAACCGCGCCATCAAGGCCCGGGTGGACGTGTACCGCGAGCGCTGGGAAGAGGCGCTGGTGGACCTGGGCGAGTCGTTCATCACCACCGCCCCTGGCAAGCTCGACCTGGGCGTCTACCACGCCTACAGCACCGGCTCCGGTGACGTGAAGAACACGCTCAACGGCCCCAACATCTTCGCCAACCCCATCCTCCTGCTGGATGCGCAGCGCAAGGCGGACGACACGCTGGATGAGCGCGTGGCGCGCAAGGTGAAGGACGCGGAGAACCCCGGCGAGCTGCCCGGAGTCATCGAGAAGTTCTCGAAGGGCTTCGCGGCGTACGAGTCGGACAACGCCCCCATCCCCATCATCCGCAACGAGGAGCTCCTCCTCCTGCGCGCCGAGGCCAACATCCGGCTGGCTCGGTACCCGGAGGCCAAGACCGACCTCGACGTCATCCGGACCGCCTCCGGTGGCCTGGAGCCGCTCCCCGAGACGCTGGAGGGCGAGCAGGCCATCAACGAGCTGCTCTATCAGCGCCGCTTCTCGCTCCTCTTCGAGGGCGGGCACCGGTGGATCGACATGCGCCGCTACGGGAAGCTGGAGGAGCTCAAGCGCGAGGACCCCGTGGGCATGTCCTTCAACGTCCACTCGAGCTTCCCCCTCCCCACCACGGAGCTGGTCGGCCGCAACTAGTCCTCATTCACCGAGGGAATGAGCGGGCGGGCATCCATGGGATGTCCGCCCGCTTCGTTTTAGAGTGGGCACCCCCCCTATGAGTGCCCCCATGAGCAGCCCCATCCTCGGCATCGACTTCGGCACGACCAACACGGCGGCGGCGTTCTTCGACCGCCAGGGGAAGCTGAAGCTGGTACCGGTGTCGGACAAGAACTTCATCCTGCCCTCGGTCGCCTGGTACCACGCCGCGGACAAGGCCATCGTCGGCCCGGCCGCGCGCCGGCAGATCATCGACGACCCGCGCCACACCCTCTTCGGCAGCAAGCGCTTCCTCGGGCGGCGCTACCAGTCCGAGTACGTGCAGAAGCACCGCGAGCGCTTCGCCTTCAACCTCATCGAAGGCACGGACGGCTACTGCGCCGTGAAGGTGTACAACCGGGTGACGCCGCTCAACGAGGTGGCGCACTTCATCCTCCGGCACATCCTCACGCTGGCCAACCACGCCGCGGGAGAGCCCTTCTCCGAGTGCGTGCTCACCGTGCCCGCCCACGCGAGCATCCGCCAGCGCGAGGCGGTGCGCTTCGCGGCCGAGCGCGCGGGCCTGAAGGTGCGCGCCATCATCAACGAGCCCACCGCCGCGGCGCTCTACTACGCCAACCTGCGCAGCCCGGAACAGACGGTGATGGTGTTCGACCTGGGCGGCGGCACCTTCGACGCCACGCTCATGTCCGTGCGGAACCGGGTGGTGAAGGTGCTGGCCACCGGCGGAGACGCCTTCCTCGGCGGCGCCAACTTCGACGAGTGCATCGTCGAGCACCTGGCCGAGGAGTTCCACCGGCAGCACGGCGTGGACCTGCGCGGCAACAAGATCGTCATGCAGCGGCTCGTCTTCGCCGCCGAGTCCGTGAAGATTCAGCTCTCGCGGGCGGAGGTGGCGGAGTTGCGCGTGCCCTGCATCACGCAGGGGCCGGACGGCGGCTTCCTGGACTTCCACTTCCGCCTCACGCGCAAGCGGCTGGAGGAGATGACGTCCCGGCTCATCGAGCGCACCGTGTCCGCGTGTGACGAGGTGCTGGAGCGCGCGGGCCTGAAGCCCACCCAGGTGGACGAGCTGGTGCTGGTGGGCGGCCAGACGCGCATGCCCGCCATCCGCGAGCGCCTGTCGCACTTCCGCCGCTTCTCCTCGGAGAAGGACGTGCACCCGGAGCTGGGCGTGGCGGTGGGCGCCGCCATCCTCGGCCGCAACCTGTCCCGGCCCGGCGGCACCGGCCTCATGGACGTGGTGCCCATGCCCATCAGCGTCATGCTCCCCGGCGGCGCCACCCACGAGGTCATCCCCGCCAACACCCCCGTCCCCTGCCGCAAGTCCGTCTCCCTGGAGGCCCTGCCCCCCGGGCCTACCCCGCTGCCCGTGCTCGTCTTCGAGTCCCTGGACACCACCAGCGTGGACCGCGAGGTGCTCGGCACCCTCCAGGTGGGCCCCGAGTGGCGCCGCGGCGGCGCTCCCCGGCTCGAGCTGCACATGGGCCAGGACTTCGTCCTCCGCTCCTACCTCACCGCCGCCGATGGCAAACCCGTCCCCGCGCCCATCGTCGACGCGAGCCCTCAAATGAGAACGCCCCGGGCCGCGGCTTCTTGAGCCACGGCTCCGGGGCGGGAAATCCCTCACCCTGTCCCTCTCCCAGGGGGAGAGGGGGGGTGACACGCCGTCACTGCACCGCGAAGATCAGGTCGTCGCGGTCGTCGTACGAGCCCGTGGTGCACGTGCCCGCGGTGCCCTGGTAGCGGAAGTTCGCGCGGATGGCCTGGTTGGCGCCGGCGGGCAGCGTGTACGTGGCGGTGATGGTCCGCGCCCCGGAGCCGCTCGGCTTGTACGAGCCGATGAGCGTCCACGTCGGGCTGCTCGCGTTGGCCGTGTAGTACAGGTCCAGCGTGTCCGCCGTGCTGGAGTAGGCCCACACCGTGGCCGTCACCGTCACCTGCTTGCCGGCCGCAAGGTTCGTCCCGTCGTTGGTGGCCACCTTCAGGCGGTCATTGGACTCGTCCGAGTGGTAGGTGCCCGAGGCGCCGTCCGCGCAGGTACCGCCAAGGGTGTTGGGCTTGTTCACCTCGGGGCCCAGGCCGCCGCGGCCGTTGAGCAGCGTGCCCGAGTCGCAGCCCGCGCCCGACGCCGTGCACCGGGGCGCCTTGAGCGTCGCGTCGAACGTGGCCGTGTTGATGGTGCCACCGGGCGTGCCGCTGTCCACCGGCGGAGGCGTGTTGCCCGTCGTCGCGCCCTTGGCCAGCTCGCCCATGAAGGACACCGCCAGCTTGGCGAACTTCACCGAGTTGGCCGCCGTGCCCCCCATGTACGTCAGCGTGTCGCCCGAGGTGTGGATCTGCGGGTTGTCCGTGCTCATCGTCGCCTCGAAGGGCATCGTGGCCGGGTAGCCCGCGCTGTTCCACGAGGCGTGGTCCGAGCAGCCGTAGCCGCACGTGATGTTGGTCCAGGTCAGCCCCGGCTGGTACGTGGAGATGAGGCTGGTGGTGAAGCTGTTGAGCGTGGCGTTGGTGTTGTCCGTCACCATGCCGAAGTCGTAGCTGGAGCCCTTGTAGTTGGTCATGTCCAGCTGGAGCACGCCCACCACGTTCGTCCCGGCGTTCTTGAACGAGGTGGCGATGGCGTTGGAGCCGTACAGGCCCACCTCCTCGGCGGCGTAGGCCATGAACTTCACCGTGCGCGCCGGCTTGTAGCCATTGGCCACGGCCACCCGGAAGGCCTCGGTGAGCGAGGCCACGCCCGAGGCGTCGTCATCCGCGCCCGGCGCCGCGGCGGTGGAGCCACTCTGGTTGATGGAGTCCAGGTGCCCGCCAATCACCACCACCTCGTTGGGGTGCGTGGTGCCGGTGATGGTGGCGATGACGGACTGCTGCAGCCAGGTGTGCGCGAAGAACGCCACCGAGATGTCCGTGCGCGAGCCGGCGATGGTGGTCCACTGGCTCTTGAGCCACGTGGCCGCGTCCGCGCCCGACTGCACGTTGTAGCGGCGCGTGGTCCAGTTGGTGGACAGCGAGTTGATGGTGTTGCGGATGTTGAGCTCCTGCACCCCGCTCAGCATCGCGTTGACGGACGGGGCGTTGTTGAGGTTGTAGCTCACCAGCGACGCCAGGGACTGCGGCGCGGTGGAGCCCTCCACGGCCGCCAGCGCCTGCTCCTCGGTGTCATGGGCGATGAAGCCCGCGCACCGGTTGAGCTTGTCGTGCATGGCCGCGGCCAGCGTCTCCAACTGCGACTCGCGCACGCGCAGCACCGCCACTCCGCCCTTCTCCAGCGCCGGCGCGGGCAGGGCCAGGCCCTTCTGCTGGAACGAGGCGCGCGCGGGCTCCAGCGCGTCCGTCCCGATGGTGATCCACACCTCCTTCTCCTTCGGGGCGGCCTCCGCGAAGGCGGGGGCGGCACACGCGAGCAACGCGACGACCGTTCCAAACTTCCTGATTGCCATACGCTTCTCCTGGCGCTGGTGCTTCCTCTGGGGGATTCCGAGAACCGTACCTTCCCGGTTCGCGAGAAAGGCAGACTTATCCGCCAACACGCGAACTTATTGTACCCCGGGCGTATCTGGAAATAACTTGGAGTGTCGGGTCGAAAACGGGCCTGGGAAGAGATGCCGCCCTGCGGCAATGCTTTCGGGCTCAACGAATCCGGCCCCGCGGCGGGAGTGAACAGCGGGCCGTTGGCGGTTTTCATTCGTGAGGGTTTCCAAGGATGCAGCCAGGAGAGGCACTCTTCGTCCACCCGGGACTGAAGGTCAGACCATGCGAGTGGGGCTATGGCGTCTTCACGGACGTGGCCATTCCCGAGGGGACCATCCTGGAGGAGTGCCACTACCTCAAGGTGCCCTTCCGCTCCGTGCGCAACTCGACCCTGTCCGACTACGTCTTCAACATCGAGTGGGGCCCGCACGAGGAGGACCGCGGCGGCGAGTGGGTGGCGATCGTCATGGGCTCGGGGATGATCTTCAACCACTCGCAGGACCCCAACGTGTCGTACTACCGGGGCTTCCAGAAGGGCCACTCGCCCAAGGACGTCTTCACCTTCTACGCCCTGCGCGACATCGAGCCCGGCGAGCAGCTGTGCATCAGCTACGGGGAGAACTGGTGGAAGACGCGCGGCCAGGACATGCCCTGAGCCGAGGCCCCGCGCCTCGGGGAGCGCGGCTTGTCGCTCCGTCGGGGCCCGTGACATAAACCCCGGCATGCGCATTGGTCGTCTTGGACTCCTGGGTCTGGCCACGCTGGTGGCCGCATGCGAAGAGAAGCCCCCCGCGGCGTACCGCGTGGGCGGAACGGTCTCCGGCCTCTCCGGTGGCGAGCTCCTCCTCCAGCTCAACGGACAGCAGAGCGTCACCCGGAGCGAGAACGGGCCGTTCTCGTTCGGGACGCCGCTGAAGGAGGGGAGCGACTACGTGGTGACGGTGGCCAGCGCGCCCGTGGAGCAGGAGTGCGCCGTGGAGGGCGGCACGGGCAGGGTGGCCGGCGCGGACGTGAGCTCCATCCAGGTGCGCTGCGGGACGAGGACGTACACGCTCGGGGGCACCGTGGAGGGCCTGCGCGGGACGCTCGGGCTGAGCCTCGGAGGCGAGACGCTCCAGGTGACCGCGACTGGGGCCTTCACCTTCACGACGAAGCTGCCGCGCGGCGGCGCGTACACGGTGGGCGTGGCCACGCAGCCCGCGGGCCAGCGCTGCACCGTCTCGAACGCAACCGGCACGGTGGCCGGCGACGTGACGAACCTCTCGGTCCGCTGCGTCGACTGGTACACCCTGGACACCCACCAGGCCGCCAGCGTCGTCATCGGCCAGAAGGACTTCACCAGCGGCTTCCCCCACCAGGCGGACATCGCCGGGGCCAACACCCTGGATGGACCCTGGGGCAACCCGGTGCTCGCCAACGGGCGGCTCTACGTCTCCGACCAGAACTCCAGCCGGGTCCTCGGCTTCACCGGCGTGCCCGCGGCCAACGATGCCTCGGCGGCCTTCGTCCTCGGACAGCCGGACTTCACCCACACCGGGGAGAACCCCGGGCAGGGCGGCCTGCGCAGACCCACGGGCCTCTCCACGGATGGGACGCGGCTCGCGGTGGTGGACTCCCGCAACCACCGCGTCCTCCTCTACCCGTCGCTTCCCGCCAGCACCGGGGCCATGCCCACGGGAGTGCTCGGCCAGCAGGACTTCGCCGCCACCGGCAACGCGTGTGACGCCCGGTCGCTCTTCCTTCCGGAGGGCGCCTTCATCGGCCACGGCAAGGTGCTCGTGGCGGACAGCGCCAACAACCGCGTCCTCATCTGGAACAGCACGCCCACCACGAACGGAGCCCCGGCGGATCTCGTCCTCGGCCAGCGCTCGTTCACCACCTGTACCCCCAATGACAGCACGGGCGACGGCACCATGGACGCCACGTCCTCCGCGTCCACGCTCTTCAGCCCCACCGGGGTGTGGACGGATGGCATCCGCCTCGCCGTGGTGGATACCGCCAACAACCGCGTGCTCCTCTGGAACAGCTTCCCCACCGGGAACGGACAGGCCGCGGACCTGGTGCTGGGACAGCCCGGCTTCACCTCGCGCGACACGGCCACCACCGCCACGGGCCTGAGAATCCCCTCCTACATCGCCTCCACCGGCCTGCAGCTCTTCGTCGCCGACAGCCAGAACCACCGGGTGCTGGTGTGGAACCAGTTCCCCACCACCAGCGGGGTCGCGGCGGACGTCGTCCTCGGCCAGCCCAACCTCACCTCCGCCGACGCGCCCTCGCCCCCCACCGCCAACGGCTTCAGCCAGCCGGCCGGTATCCTCCTGGCGTGGCCCCAGGTGGTGGTGCCGGACGCCGGCAACAACCGCGTCCTCGTCTTCACCAGCCGCTGAGTCCGCCCGGGAGTCCTACCTCGCCCGTCTGCCCGGCCGCTCCCCTGCCGGGCAATCCCCACTTTCCGAGGAACCGTTGGTTCCTGGGGGTCACGGACTATCCGAATTCCATCCTCCATGTATGATTACGTACAATCACGGGGAGAAAAGGGGATGACGTTGGAAGCTCCCTGAGCCGGAGCTACTGGCGAAGTCTCCTTCGAAGCGCTCCCCGAGCGTGAATGCTTCGTAGGGGACGTCGCCGGATGAAAAAGAACGAAGCAGCTGCCGTGAGTTGGTCCTCCTCGCCCTCCGTGGTGGTGGATGAGGATCTGGACGAGCGGACACTGGCCGCTGACGTGGAGTCGCTCTTCGCTCCCGTGCCGCAGGCACAGCCCCACACCTGGGATGGACCCTCCAGCTCGGGCCACTCCAGCTCCGGGCACTCCAGCTCGGGCCAGTCGAACTCGGGCCTGTCGGGCTCGGGCTTCTCCGGCTCCAGCCCGTCGGGCTCCGGCTTCACGGGCCCCGGGGAGATGGAGGGCCATGGGCTCAAGCCCGGCACCCGCATCCAGCACTACGAGCTGATCCGCGAGCTGGGCAGCGGCGGCATGGGCACCGTCTTCCTGGCGCGTGACACGCGGCTGGGCCGGCGCGTGGCCATCAAGTTCCTGCACACGCAGGACGCGGACGTCACCAGGCGCTTCATCCTCGAGGCGCGCACCACGGCGCGCTGCAGCCACGAGAACATCGTCATCATCTACGAGGTCGGCGAGTCGCAGGCCGGCCCGTTCATGGTGCTCGAGTTCCTCGAGGGCCAGCCGCTGATGAAGGTGATGGGCAAGCAGCGCCTGCCCCCCTCGCGCGCGGTGGAGCTGATGGTGCCGGTGGTGCGCGCCCTGGCGTGCGCCCACGAGCAGGGCATCGTCCACCGGGACCTGAAGCCGGAGAACATCGTCGTGACGAACGCGGGCGCCATCAAGGTGCTCGACTTCGGTATCGCCAAGGTGCTCCAGGGAGACGAGCCCAATGAGGGCCTCATCGCCCAGGGCCACGGCAAGCCCCACCTGCCCTCGGCCGCGGAGCTGGGCGAGGACGTCTCCAACCTCACCCGCCGCGGCGCCATCATGGGCACCATGGCGTACATGGCCCCGGAGCAGTGGGGCATCGGCGTGCCCATCGACCACCGGGCGGACATCTGGGCCGTGGGCATCATGCTGTTCCGGATGATCGCCGGGAAGCACCCGTTGGACCCGCTGCGCGGCCCGCAGCTCATGGTCACCGGCATCCTCGACGAGCCGATGCCGCGCCTGCAGAGCGTGGTGCCGGACGTGCCGCCGGACCTGGCGGCCGTCATCGACCGGTGCCTGCTCAAGGTGAAGGATCAGCGCTTCCCGGACGCCCACACGCTGCTCAAGGCGCTGGAGCCCTTCCTCCCCGGGCGCTACAGCCGCGAGCTGCGCATCGACGAGAGCCCCTACGCGGGCCTCAGCTCCTTCCAGGAAGCCGACGCGGACCGCTTCTTCGGCCGCACGCGGGAGATCGCCGCGCTGGTCAACCGCATCAGTGACCGGCCGCTGCTGGCTGTAGTCGGCCCCTCGGGTACGGGCAAGTCCTCCTTCGTGCGCGCGGGCCTGGTGCCCGTGCTCAAGCGCTCCGGCACGGCCTGGGAGTCGCTCGTCATCCGCCCCGGCCGCAACCCGCTGGCGGCCCTGGCCAACATCGTGGCGCCGCTGGTGAGCTCCTCCACCACCGTGGAGGAGGACATCGCCGAGCAGCAGCGGCTCGTCGAGCGCCTGCAGGCGGAGCCCGGTTACGTGGGCAGCCTGCTGCGCAGCCGCGCCCGCCGCGAGCGCCGGAAGATTCTGCTCTTCATCGACCAGTTCGAGGAGCTCTACACGCTGGTGCCGGACGCGCGCGAGCGGCTGGCCTTCACCGCGTGCCTGTCGGGCATCGCGGACGACGCCACCTCGCCCATCCGCGTCATCCTCTCCATCCGCTCGGACTTCCTGGACCGGGTGCCCGAGGACGAGCAGTTCATGGGCGAGCTGAGCCAGGGGCTCTACTTCCTCACCGCGCCCAACCGCGACGGCCTGCGGGACGCCCTGGTGCAGCCGGCGGAGATGGCCGGCTACCAGTTCGAGAGCCCGGCGATGGTGGACAACATGCTGGAGCACCTGGACGCGAGCCAGGGCGCGCTGCCGCTGCTCCAGTTCGCGGCCACCCAGCTGTGGGAGTCGCGCGACACCAAGAACAAGCTGCTCACCGAGAGCGCCTACCAGTCCATCGGCGGCATCGCGGGCGCGCTCGCCACCCACGCCGACAGCGTGCTCGCGAGCATGTCCAACGCGGAGCGCACGCTGGTGCGCGCCGTCTTCCTGCGGCTCGTCACCCCCGAGCGCACGCGCGCCATCGTGTCGGTGGACGAGCTGCGCGAGCTGACGAAGGACTCGGGGGAGATGTCGCGGCTCATCGACCACCTGGTGCAGGCGCGTCTGCTGGTGGTGCAGACGGGAGGCGGGGCCACGGGCGCGACGGTGGAGCTCGTCCACGAGTCGCTGCTGCACAGCTGGCCCACGCTCAAGCGCTGGCTGGACGAGGGCCAGGAGGACGCGGGCTTCCTCGAGCAGCTGCGCAACGCGGCCCGGCAGTGGCAGGCGAAGAACTTCGACAACAACCTGCTGTGGCGCGGCGAGATGGTGGAGGAGGCGCTGCGCTTCCAGCGGCGCTTCCGCGGGGAGCTGCCGCAGTTGCAGCAGGACTACCTGACGTCCGTCTTCGCGCAGGC
This sequence comes from Archangium sp., assembly GCF_057119385.1. Lineage (NCBI taxonomy): Bacteria > Pseudomonadati > Myxococcota > Myxococcia > Myxococcales > Archangiaceae > Archangium > Archangium sp. The sequence goes on from NZ_DBNGVP010000098.1 coordinate 49,745, forward strand.
GAAGAAGGGCCGGCGCTTGAGGAAGGCGCTGCTCTTCGGCGGCACCACCTTCCTGGGCCTGCTGGTCATCGCGGCGGCGGTGGCGCTGGTGGTCATCAGCAACGCGCAGCGCGAGGCCCAGCGGCAGGCGGAGGTGGCCCTCAAGGCCGAGGCCGTGGCGCGCACCGCCGAGCAGACGGCGCGCAGTGCCGAGGTGGAGGCCAAGCAGCGTCTGGCCGAGGTGCAGGCCAAGGAGCTGGAGCGCCAGAAGGCGCAGCAGGCGGCGGAGGCGGCCAACGCGCAGGTGGCGCTCGCCAACCAGGAGCTGCTCAGCAAGAACGACGAGCTGCTGCTGGCGCTCAAGCGGGCGCAGGAGGCCCAGCTGCGCGCCAAGGGCGCCAAGCGGCGCGCCGAGTCCAGTGCGCGGGAGGCGCGCCAGGCCAAGGAAGAGGCCATCAAGGCGGCGCAGAGCCTCGCCAACCTGCTGCGCCGCGAGCAGGAGCGCGCCCAGCGCCTGCAGTCCCAGCTCGGCAGTCCGGTCATCGAGGTCCTGAAGTGAGAATGGTGATGAACAGGTCCAGGTTCGCGCTCACCCTGTCCGCGGCGCTCCTCGCGCTGTGGACCCTGCCCGCCGAGGCCCAGACGCCCCGCGGCAAGCCGAAGGCCCCCGTGGCGCGCAAGGCCGGAGCGAAGCCGGCCGGCACGAAGAAGCCCGGCGCGAAGAAGCCCGGCTCCAAGCTGTCCGGCTCCAAGCTGAAACGCGGCAAGCAGCGGCCCGTTGCCGAGGAGCAGCCCGCCGACGACACGTCCGTCTCCGGGCTGCCCACCACGTCCGACGCGCCCCTGGACACGGCGAGCCCGCCGCCCGGCCTGACGCCTCCGGCCCCCGACACGCAGCAGGCGAGCTCCGCCCCCGAGGTGCTGGGAGATCGGCCCTGGGCCAAGGGCGTGTCGCCGGAGCAGCAGAAGGCGGCGATGGTGCTCTTCCAGTCGGCCAATGCGCTGCTCAAGGAGTCCGTCTTCGTCCAGGCCGTGGAGAAGTACCGCCAGGCGCTCGAGGCGTGGCCCCACCCGGCCATCCACTACAACCTGGCGCTGGCGCTGATGAACCTGGACCAGCCCGTGGAAGTGCACGAGCAGCTGGTGGCCGCGCTGCGCTACGGCCCCGCGCCCCTGGAGAACGAGAAGTACGAGTACGCCCGCAACTACAAGACGCTCATGGAGCGGCAGCTCGCCCGGGTGGACATCTCCTGCGACACGCCCGGCGCCACCGTGACGATGGATGGCCAGACGCTCTTCGTGGCCCCCGGGAAGTACTCGGGGCTGGTGCGCCCCGGCGCGCACAGCATCGTCGCCACCAAGGAGGGCTTCCTCCCCACCGACCAGAGCCGCACCCTGCTGCCCGGTGAGACGGCGGCCCTCCAGCTGAAGATGTTCACCTCCGAGGACCTCATCGAGTACCGGCGCAAGTGGGCCGCGTGGATGCCCTGGACGGTGGTGGGCGCGGGCGTGGCCCTGGGCGCGGGCAGTGGCTGGCTCCACCTCCAGGCCCGCGACAACCTGCGCGCCCTGGATGCCGGCGTCACCGCGTGCGGTGGCTGCTTCCTGACGCCCGCCCTCGACGCCACCCTCACCCGGGGCAACACCTACCAGGCGCTCGCCATCGGCGGGTACGCCGTCGGCGGCGCCGCGCTCGTCACCGGCGTCGTGCTCGTCTTCATCAACCAGCCCCAGCCGTTCCGCATCGACCCCAACCAGAAGAAGCTGGAGACGGGTATGAGTGTCGCGCCCCTCGTCGGCGGTGGCACGGGCGGCATCCTCACCACCTTCCGGTTCTGACAGTCCCCCCCTCCGAGAGCCCCCCCTTATGAGACGAGAGCAGCCTCTCCAGATGAATGGCCGCATCGCCGCGCTCACCCTGGCGCTCCTGGCCCTCCCCTTCCTCTCCTCCTGCTTCGAGCCCACCAGCGTCCAGTGCCCCTCCGGCCTGTTCTGCCCCACCGGCCAGAAGTGCGCCGCCCGGCAGGACGTGTGCATCAAGACGGACTGTGGCGACGGCATCGTCCAGCAGGGCGAGGCCTGTGACGACGGCAACATCGTCGACGGCGATGGCTGCAACCGCACGTGTACGTCCATTGAAATCTGCGGCAACCTGGTCGTCGACGTGGCCAGGGAGGAGGTCTGCGACGACGGCAACACCCGGGACAAGGACGGCTGCAGCGCCAACTGCAAGTCCAGCGAGCTGTGCGGCAACGGCATCGTGGACCGGGCCGTGGGCGAGGTCTGCGACGACTACAACACCCGCTCGGGTGACGGCTGCAGCGCGGACTGTCTGTCCCTGGAGCAGTGCGGCAACGGCTACACGGACACCGCCAAGAACGAGAAGTGCGACGACGGCAACAACGAGAGCGGTGACGGCTGCAGCTCCGACTGCAAGTCCCAGGAGAGCTGCGGCAACGGCTACAAGGACACCGTCAAGGGCGAGGTCTGCGACGACGGCAACAACGTCAACGCCGACGGCTGCAGCTCCGACTGCCGCTCCAACGAGACGTGCGGCAACGGCATCAAGGACGTCTCCGTGGGCGAGTTCTGCGACGACGGCAACATCGTGAGCGGCGACGGCTGCAGCTCCGACTGTCTGTCCGGCGAGGGCTGCGGCAACGGCGTGCGCGACCCGGAGGAGCAGTGCGACGACGCGGGCGAGTCCGTCAACTGCAACGCCAACTGCACCCTGCGCCTGTGCGGCGACGGCATCCTCAACCGCACCGCCGGAGAGCAGTGCGACACCCGCGGCGAGTCGGCCGAGTGCAACACCAACTGCACGGCGCGCCGGTGCGGCGATGGCATCGTCAACTCCAGCGCCGGCGAGCAGTGCGACAACGGCTCCACCTCCAACACCACCGCCTGCGACAACGACTGCACCATCCCCTACTGCGGTGACCGCCACGTCAACGGCGCCCTGGGGGAGATCTGCGACACCGGCGGCGACACCCTGACGTGCAACGCCAACTGCAAGCCGGCGGCCTGCGGCGACAAGTACCTCAATACCACGGCCAACGAGCAGTGCGACGACGGCCCCAACTCGCCCTACTGCGACAACGACTGCACGCCCCCCCTGTGTGGCGACCGGACGCTCAACACGGCCGCCGGTGAGAAGTGCGACGACGGCAACACCGCCAATGACGACGACTGCCTCGGCACCTGCCAGCCCAACATCTGCGGGGATGGCCGCGTCAACGTCAACGGCCCCGCCCGCACCGAGGCCTGTGACGACGGCAACACCAGCACCGAGCTCGAGTGCGCCTACAACACCCGCACCTGCACCTACTGCAACGGCACCTGCTCCTCCGTCCTCAACCTGACGGGCCGCTACTGCGGTGACGGCTCGAAGAACGACGCGAGCGAGACGTGCGACGACGGCAACAACACCACCGAGACCGAGTGCACCTACGGCACCCGGAGCTGCTCGGCCTGTGACGCGGCCTGCTCGGCGGCGCTCTCCCTCACGGGCCGCTACTGCGGTGACGGTGCGAAGAACGACGCGAGCGAGGCCTGTGACGACGGCAACACCATCACCGATTCCGAGTGCAGGTACGGCGAGAAGACCTGCACCCTGTGCACCGCGGACTGCTCGGCGCCCATCGCGCTCACGGGCCGCTACTGCGGTGACGGTGCCCGCAACGACCCGAGCGAGGCGTGCGACGACGGCAACAACGTCTCCGAGGGCTCCTGCCCCTATGGCCAGGCGAACTGCTCCACCTGCAACGCCAACTGCACCGCCGTCCTCAACCTCACCGGCGCCTTCTGCGGTGACGGCCTCAAGAACCACCCCAGCGAGCTGTGCGACGACGGGGACAAGCTCGACAACACCGAGTGCCCCTATGGCCAGGCGAGCTGCAACATGTGCAACTCGGACTGCACGGGGCTCATCCCCCTCACGGGCCGCTACTGCGGCGATGGCGCGAAGAACGACGTGAGCGAGGCCTGTGACGACGGCAACACCACCAACGAGACCGAGTGCCCCTATGGCCAGGCGAGCTGCAACACCTGCGACTCGACCTGCTCCGCCGTGCGCCCGCTGACGGGCCGCTTCTGCGGTGACGGCGTGAAGAACGACGTGAGCGAGGTGTGCGACGACGGCAACACCACCACGGAGACCGAGTGCCCCTACGGCACCACGAGCTGCCTGCGGTGCGACGCGGCGTGCGCGAAGGCCCTGCCGCTCACGGGCCCCTACTGCGGCGACCGGAGTGTCACCAACGCCGAGGTCTGCGATGACGGCAACGCCGATGCCTGCGGCACCTGCAGCCTCACGTGCAACCGCCCCCAGTTCACCAAGGCCACGGGCACCATCACCACCGCCCCGGGCTCGAGCCTCCGGGATGGTGACAAGTTCACCATCCCCGACGGCATCAACAACACCTCGGCGACCTTCGAGTTCGACCTGTTCGGAGGCGGCGGCGTGGGCAAGAACAACATCGGCATCACCTACAACAACTCGGATACGGCGGCGCAGATCGCCAACCTGATCGCCACCGCCATCAACACGAAGGTGACGGACTTCGCCTTCGAAATCACCGCGGTGGCCAGCGGCAACACCGTGACCGTCACGCACCAGAAGGAGGGCTCGTTCGGCAACCGGGCCATGACCGAGGCCGTCAACGGCACCCTGGACTTCAAGGTCAACGGCATGTCCGGTGGTGGCGGCTACGACTGCCCCTCCGGCACCCGGTGCATGAGCAACGCGGACTGCGACCCCAGCCTGCAGTGCCTGCCCGACGGCACCTGCGGAACGCCGTAGCGTCGTTGTCCCGACAGTGAAGCCGCCGGCACGGCCTGGCGCTCGTCACGCGAGCGCGCCAGGCCGGGGCCGGCGGTCTCGTTTCCGCCCGGATTCCAGACACTTACGGGCGCGGGAGGGACCCCGCACCGCTGGGACAGGGACCCCGACGACCTCCCAACAACCGGCCGGAGCGCCGATTCCCGGACCGCTCGCCGGGCAGGCGGGAAACGGCCCTGTGACAGGCGGGGAGGCAAGGGCCAACGTGGCTGATTCATTTGACTTTCGACGCGATGCGGAAGAATTGGAAGCGTCGCTTCATCCCTCAGCCATCACAGGTCTCCATGACGTCCTTCGTTCTCCTGGCCCAGATGGGCCACACCGAGCAGCTGGGTTGGCTCAGCCGAAAGCTGCTCGGCGTGACGCTCACCAGCGCCGAGTGGGTGCTCTGGGTGCTGGTCATCCTCTCCGTGCTGTCCATCGCGCTGATGTTGGAGCGCGCCGTGTACTTCGCCACGCACCGGCTGCCCAACTCCGAGGAGCTGGCCGCGAGGCTGGCCCGCGGTGAGCTGGAGGCCGTGCGCACCGCGGTGGCCAGGCACAAGGGCATGGAGGCCGCCGTGCTGCGCGAGGCGCTGGCCTCGGTGGACCAGGGCGCGGACACGGTGGAGCAGGTCATCGCCTCCACGGTGGCCCGCGAGCGCCCCCAGTACGAGCGCTACCTGTCCTTCCTGGGCACGCTGGGCAACAACGCGCCCTTCATCGGCCTGTTCGGCACGGTGCTCGGCATCATCAAGGCCTTCAATGACCTGGGCCAGATGAACGTCAAGGGCGCGGCCATGCAGCAGACGGTGATGGCGGGCATCTCCGAGGCGCTGGTGGCCACGGCGGTGGGTCTGGCCGTCGCCATCCCCGCGGTGGTGGCCTTCAACGTCTTCAACCGTCAGCTCAAGACGCTCACCTCGCGCACCAACGCCCTGGGCCACGCCCTGGTGGGCAGCCTGCGCGCCGAGCGCGGCCCGGGCGCCCCTCGCGCCCTGGCGTCCGGGGAGGCTCGTTAGGTCATGGCCGGCGGCGCTCAGGACAACGACGAGGAGATCACCGGTATCAACGTCACGCCGCTGGTGGACGTGGTGCTGGTGCTGCTCATCATCTTCATGGTGACGGCCAACTTCATCGTCCGCGATTCGATGGAGGTGGACCTGCCCCGGGCCGCCAATGGCGGGGAGTCGGTGCAGGGGCTCGTCAACGTGGTGCTGGACAAGCAGGGCAAGCTCTTCTTCGACGGCGCGGAGGTGAGCGAGGACGAGCTGCGGCGCAAGGTGGCCGAGGCCCTGGCGAAGGACAAGGAGACGCGCGCCTTCATCAGCGCGGACCAGAGCCTGCCCTACGCGCGGGTGATCTGGCTCCTCGACCTGGTGAAGGGCCAGGGCGTCGCGAAGTTCGCGCTCAACATCGACAAGGACGTGGCGCCCGCGGCAGCACCCGCGGCGCCCTGAGGGATATCCCAGGGCCATGAGCCAGGCCGCGATCGATCCACCCATGCCCGTCCGCCGCGACTCGTCGCGGGCGGTGCTGCTCTTCCTGCTCGTGTCCCTCGGGGTGCACGGCGCGGGCTTCTTCATGTTGTCGCGTGTGCGGGAGCGCACGCTGCCTCCGGCCCAGCGCCCCTTGGAGATGGTGATGGTGGAGGTGGCCAGGCCGCCCCCGCCGCCGCCTCCGCCCCCGGAGGAGCCCAAGCCGCCCCCGCCCAAGCCGAAGGTGGCGCCCAAGCCTCCACAGGTGAAGGTGGCCCAGGCGGAGAAGCCCCCCCCGCCGCCTCCGCCCGACGCGGCGCCTCCGCCGCCCAACGACGCGCCCCCGCCCGAGCAGCCCTCCAAGCCGGTGCCGCTGGTGGTGGGCATCTCCATGTCCTCCACCACGAGCGCCGGTGGCTTCGCCGCCCCGGTGGGCAACACCCTCTATGGCAAGACGGGGGACAAGGCCGTGGATCCCAAGGAGGTGAAGGCCTACTCGGCGCCCAAGTACGTGCCCGTGTACCAGGTGGACACCGAGCCCAGCGTGGCCTCCGAGGTGAAGATTCCCTACCCCGACGAGGCCCGGCGCGCCGGCATCGAGGGCACGGTGACGCTGTCCATCACCATCGACAACGAGGGCCGCGTGGTGAAGGCCTCCGTCGTGAAGGGACTCGGCTACGGGCTGGACGAGGCCGCGCGCACCGCGCTGATGCGCTTCCGCTTCAAGCCGGCCATCAAGAACGGGGAAGCCGTCTCCACGGAGATGAAGTACTCGTACACGTTCGTGCTGGACTGATCAGAAGTCCGCCCGGACCTGGGCCAGGGTGTACTCCTTGTGGTTGGGGAGCACCGGGCCCTTGCGCTCCACCAGCCACGCGGGGGCGCCTTGCGGCAGGTAGAAGTCCTCCTCGAAGGGGGACAGCCCCAGGTGGCGCAGGTAGTCCTTGAGCATGTCGAAGGTGAACCGGTCCCTCACCCGGCGCGCCTGGTACTGCTCGAGCTGCTCGAAGGGGAAGGGCTCGCCGGATTGATCGAACACCCAGCGGCCCCCGTCATTGGACGCGCCCAGGGTGCGCACGTAGTTGAGCCAGTCCGTCCGGTGGGGTCCGTACACCGAGAGCATCACCGCCCCATAGCGGCCCTTGTCCTTGCGGAGGGTGTTGGGCACGGCAACCACCCGCAGGCCGCGGCAGCCCAGCACCTCGGCCATGTAGGATATGGGGCTCGCCACATCGGTTCCCCTCCACCCGTTATCGACGTACGCCGTCCAGGGGCTACGTGTCGGCATGAAGAGGTACCGCCGCCTCTCCGCATCGGTCAGAGGCAGCAGAGCGGAGAGGGCCTGTTCCAATGGGCCCGGCACAGAACGCACCTCGACGGTGATTCCACGGGATACAAACAGCCCTGCCTGCCACGCCGCGAAGGCACGGGCAGCGTGCTCCGCACCGGTCTCCAGGAATCCCATCTCCGAAGTGACGGGAGCCCAGCGGTCATCCAGGAGCAGTCCCTTCATGTTCTCTGTCATCAGGTAAGCCTCATCCGTCAGGGCACGATCAGCAGGATGATTTTCGCGTCGGGGTCGTTGGACGTGATGCGCGATTGGTGGCCAGGGCCACGGCCCGACGTGGGCGTGTCATACTCCACTTGATAGCGGCGCCCCTCATAGTCGAACTGCAGATCCGGCCGATTGGTTCCCACGCGCTGGCTGTTGCGCGCCGCGACCTGCTGCTGGTTCACCCGGATGTTCTCGGCGCCGATGCTCCGAAGGTATTCGATGTCCGCTTGGAGCTGCGCGTTCTGACTTGGGCTGCTGCCAATGGGACGATCCGTCTCACGGAATCGGGGCACCTTCGGGTTGACCGCGGCATCCTGGGGAAGACGCGGGCCAGCGGCCACGGGCGGCGTCGGATGGGTGCCGGTGAGGGCCTGGACCAGTCCCGGAGAGGGCGCGGGTGCACCCGGCGCGGGCGCGGGCGCGGGGGGTGCGGCGGGCGCGGCGGCTCGCGTCACCGGCTGTCGCGGCGCCGGAGCTTCGCCCCCGGGTCCCTCCTTCCGGACAGACGGGCGGAGTGCCGGCTCCGAGCCCATCCGCACCACGCGCGAGAAGACTCCTCGCAGGACCCGGTTCCCCGCCATATCCAACAACAGGGCCTTCAGTTCCTGCTGGACCGTTTCCCCCAATTGCTGCCGCACCGCGAGCATCGTCCGGGCGATGCGAGGGGTGGTGGCCGGAGAGAAGACGGTGGGCACGATGAGCGCCCCACCCGCTCCGCGATACCAGGCATACCTCGCGCGCCCCGACCCGGAGGCACTGGCCGCCATGTCCCCCAGGGCCTCGTTCCGGTCCGGGTAGATGGCGTCACTCAGCGGCTCCGCGCTCGTGAGCTCCAGGTCGACCAGCGACTCCGGGACGAGCACGGGCAGCGGCAACCCCTCGCAGTAGAGAAGGTACCCTCCCGTGGTGAGGCCAAGGCCCACGGCGGTCACCCGGTGCTCGACGAAATCCCGGTGCTCGCGTGGATCTCCCAAGCGAGAGACCCGGGGCAATTGCACGCCACGCTGGCGCAGGTCCCCGGCCTGCCGCGGCGTGACTACCTCGAAGTCGACTTCGACGGCCTCCTGCCCCGCGCCCGCCATCGCGGGGCAATCCCGCGCCCCGAGCAGGCCCGCGTGCCCGGTACATCCCAGGAGCCCCAGCAGGAGCGCGAGCCCGCTCAGCGCCAGGAGGCTCCGCCCGCGGGGATGACAAGAAATCTCAAGGGGCATGGTCCCTCCCGTTCGAGGGCCATGTGCCAGGAAACGACGTGAGCCGTCCAGCCGTGGACGCCCGGGCCCTCCCCCCCTCCCTCGCCCCTGCGCGCTCCGGTTAGAGTCCCCGCTCCCTACCGCCGAGGATGACGGATGACGCTCACCGCCGAGGACCGCTTCAACATCGAGGTCATCAAGCTGCTGCTCCAGGTCGCCTGGGCCGACCGGGAAATCACCAAGGCCGAGCGCATGGTCGTCCTGGGACTGGGCCGCAGCTGGAACGTGCCCGAGGCCGAGCTGCACTCGCTGATGGACCGGCTGGACATTGGCGGCACCATGCCCGAGCCGGACCTGGAGGTGCTGCGCACCCGTCCGGACGAGGTGCTGGAGGCCGCCCGGGCCCTGTGCGTCTCCGACGGCAAGCTCGCCGAGGGCGAGAAGTCCATGCTCGAGCGCATCTCCTCCCGGCTGGGTGTGACGCCGTAGGCCACACCCGGAGTACGATGGAGTCCTCCACCCGGGAGCCTCCATGAGCGCCACCGCGCAGGCCTCTTCCTCGCAGGACTTCACCCACCGGTACCTCCCCGCTTTCGGCAAGCGGGTGCACCGCCTCGGCCTCGCCGGCAACTACGGCATCGACGAGGCCGGCTTGAGCGCCGCGCTGGAGCGGGGGCTGAACTACATCTTCTGGAGCCCGCGCCAGGGCCGCCTCACCCGCGTGCTGCGCGAGGCCCTCCAGCGCGACCGCGAGCGCTTCGTCCTCTGCGCCGGCCCCTCCTTCGGCTGGTTCCCCGGCCAGGTGCGCCGCGGCGCCGAGCGTGCCCTCAAGGTGCTCGGCACGGACTACCTGGACCTGTACCAGCTGTACTGGCTGAGCCGGATGAGCGCGTGGACGGAGGGCACCGTCGAGGAGCTGGTGAAGCTCAAGCAGGAGGGCAAGGTGCGCGCCCTGGGTGTCTCCATCCATGACCGCCCGCGCGCCGGGAGGCTCGCCGAGGACTCGCCGCTGGACCTGTTGATGATCCGCTACAACGCGGCGCACCCGGGGGCCGAGCGCGACATCTTCCCGCACCTGGAGAAGCGCAAGCCGGCGCTGGTGGCCTACACGGCCACGGACTGGCGCCGCCTGCTCGAGCGGCCCCGCGGGTGGGACGGCCGCGTGCCCACCGCGGGCGACTGCTACCGCTTCTGCCTCTCCAACTCCCACGTGGACGTGGTGCTCACCGGCCCGGCGAGCCTCGCGCAGCTGGACGAGAACCTGGCCGCGCTGGAGCGGGGCCCGCTCTCGTCCGAGGAGCAGGAGTGGATGCGGCGCTTCGGCCAGGCCGTCCACGGCTGAGGCGTCGCGGACGCCCGGGGCTCAGGCGACGGCGGGCTTCTCGGCGGGCGCCAGGTGCACGTCGAGACTCTGCCCGCCCTTCACGAGCAGGTACGTCTCCACGTTGCCCTTGCCGCCCGGCTCGAAGGAGATGGTCTGCGTATTCGAGCCGAACTTCGCGTCGAGGGTCAGCTTGCTGCCGCCGGCGGAGTACGTGGCCTGGGAGGCACGGTTGCCGTTGATGGTGACCTCGGCCTTGCCGTCCTCGTTCAGCTTCAGCGTGAGCGAGAAGTCGCCCTTGTAGAAGACCGTGTCGATCTTCCCCTTGAAGGCCGCCTGGTTGGGGCCGAGGTCGATGAACTCGCCACTGCCCACGTTCACGAAGAACATCACCTTCGCGAAGATGTTCAGCTTCGTGCCCGCCGCGGTGCCACGTCCGATGAAGTTGCGGAAGTCGACCATGTTCTCCCAGTCCGATGCCAATGAGTGAGACGGGGCACATGCCCCGGCGCCACGCATCGTACCAGCGCCCGCCGTCTCCACCCGCCGCTGTTTCGCATGACGCGGGCGGACAGACGTGGACTGGCCGGCAGGGGGGCGGCCCCGCTCAGGGCCGGACCTGCACGGTGTTGCCATCCACGCTCGCGTTGCGCGGCCGGGCGAAGCGGGCGAGCGACACGGTGGGCGAGGGGCTCTCCGGCCGGTTGACCCAGGGGATACGCGGGCCCTCCGGTCCGGAAGTTCGAGTGGGAACCCGCACACCCGGCCCCCAGGAGCATGAGACCCGACAGCAGCAGCAGACGCGGCATGGCAGCCCTCCGAATCGCCTGGCCGTGACACTCCAGGAAACGCACGGCCCGGAAAGGCATATCGGGGCTCCACGACCCGGGGCGCGGCTCGCGTTTATTGACCCACGTCAATGCGGGCGAGGGCCCCCCTCCCTACTCTCGGGGCCACGATGAACACCACCCGCCTCCACACCCGCTCCCTGGGGATTCTCTTCCTCCTTCCGTTCCTCGCCTACGGCCTCGGCACCGCGCTCGTCACCTCCGTCCTGAAGGAGCCGGAGCACCTGGCCGCGTTGGCCGCTCAGCGGACGCCGTTCGTCGGGGGGGCGCTGCTGCTCCTGTTGAACTCCCTCACCGTCGTCGGGATCGGCGTGCTGTTCTTCCCGATACTCCGCGAGCGGAGCCTGGGCATCGCCATCGCGTACGTCTGCACGCGGGTGATGGAGGCGCTGCTCCTGCTCGTCGGGGTGGTGTTCCTCCTGTCCCTCCTGCAGCTCGGAGACTCCGCGCAGGCGCGGACGGCGCCGGAGCTGGGGGTCCTGTTCCACCTTCTCTCGAAGGGGAACTTCTGGGCGTACCAGCTCGCGATGATCATCCTGGGGGCTGGCAGCGTGGCGTTCTGCCTGTCGCTGTACCAATCCCGGCGGCTGCCCTCGTTCCTCCCGCTGCTGGGCGCGGTGGGCTACGGGCTCCTGGCGCTGGGGTCCGTGCTCGAGCTCTTCGGGCTGCCGTGGGGCATCTTCTTGTCCGGGCCCGGGGGGCTGTTCGAGCTGTTGCTCGGTGGCTGGCTCATCGCCCGGGGATTCCGGACGGTCCCGCCCGCCGTCACGGCGTAGCCGGCTTGCCGCGCGTGGCGAGGCGCTTGCGGATGCGGCTCAGCGACTCGGGCTTCACGCCGATGTAGCTGGCCAGCTGGTACTGGGGAATCCGCTGGAAGATGTCCGGCCGCGTCTTCGAGAGCTTGAGGTAGCGCTGCTCCGGACTGTCGGTGACATAGGAGGCGAGCCGCTCCTGCTGCTCCGCCAGGACCCGCTCCATCACCCTCCGGGAGATGCCCTCGAAGCGCGGAAAGCGCCGGAACAGGTCCTGCTCGCGTTGCTCGGTCCCCACCACCACCGTGGTGTCCTCCGCGCAGACCAGGAAGTGATCCGCCGGGGTCCGGGTCATCATGCTGTGAATCGAGAGGACCCAATCGTCCTCGGTGAACAACCCGTTGCTCCGCTCCTCACCGTCGACGACGTAGTACTGGCGGACGCAGCCCTGGAGGATGAAATAGGCCTCGGTGCAAACCTGGCCCGCCATGAGCAGGTGCGTGCCCTTGGGACAGGTCTTCACCACCATGCTGTCCAGAAGGGCCTGGGCCTCCTCGTCCGACAGAGGCGTGATGCGGCGGAAGTAGTCGACGAGCTTGTGTTTCATGAGGGCACCGTGGGACCGGCGGGGGCCCATCATCCCACCCGCGGGGTCTCGGACCAGATGGGCCGCATCACCGCGACGCCTCCTGGGGCGGCGCTCCTCCTCAGGTCTTGAGCCGGAGGCTGCCCATGAAGTCGAGCTTGCCGATGGGCGTCCCGCGTGCGCGCAGGATGTCGTAGGCGGTCGTGGCGTGGAAGTAGAAATTGGGAAGCGAGAAGGAGAGCAGGAACTGCTCCGCGGTGAAGAGCCTCGACCCCCGCGGCGTGTTGAAGACGACCTCCTGGCCCTCCCTGGCGTCGATCGCCTCGGCGGGGATGGCCTCGAGCCCGGCGCAGGTGTCCTTCACGAGCTGCTGGAGCTGCTCATAGGTGTGAGCCGGGCGCTGGCCGGCCATGTTGTCGACACACGAGACAGAGCGTCAGCGCAGCGTCATCCCATCGTCATTTCTCCGTCAGCGGAGCCTCCCCTTGCGTCGGCGCCGTGAAAAACACACGCGGCACCTGGAGGCGGACGCAACTCCCGGCCCGCGCCCCGGATAATCCCGTCACAAGCATCAATTCCTATCTGAAAAGGTTTACGCCCATGGCGATGTCTCCCGTGAACAACCGGCCTGTCAGCAATCCCCCCCTCCCCCCCGGTGCGGTCAGCGCGGCGGCGGCGGTGACGCTGCCGAAGACGGGGGATGCGTTCCTCGACCGCATCGCGGCGGACGCCATCAAGAGCCAGCGCAACACGGGCGTGCCGGCCTCCGTGACGATGGCGCAGGCCCTGCTCGAGAGCGACCGCGGCCGCTCCGGCCTGTCCACGAAGGGCAACAACTTCTTCGGCATCAAGGGCGAGGGGCCCGCCGGCCACGTCACCATGCCCACCAAGGAGTACCTCAACGGCCGCTGGGTGACGGTGAACGCCAACTTCCGCAAGTACAACTCGCCCTCCGAGTCCTTCGACGACCATGGCAAGTTCCTGCGGAAGAACTCGCGCTACGCCAACGCCTTCAACCACACGGGGGATGCGAAGCAGTTCGCCCGGGAGATCCACAAGGCCGGTTACGCCACGGACCCGAAGTACTCCGACAAGCTCATCCGCATCATGAAGGACTACGGGCTGGAGCGCTTCGACCAGATCGCCCGCTCGGGCCAGCAGGTGGGCGGCACGAACAAGCCCGCCACCTCCTTCCCGCCCTTCGACGGCAAGTACACCCAGGCCCCCAGCCTCGACCAGGTCAAGAAGGGCGAGCACCTGAAGATCGGCCACGAGGGCCCCGCCGTCGAGCACCTGCAGGAGCTGCTGCACCAGCAGGGCTACCTGTCCGACAGCGACATGACGAGCGGCAACGGCAAGTTCGGCCCCAAGACGCGGGCCGCCGTGGACCGCTTCCAGAGGGATCACCAGCTGACCCCGCCCAAGGGCAAGGAGGGCGAGGTGGGCCCCACCACGCTCGCGTGGCTGGAGAATGGCGGCAAGAAGCCGGCCCCCACCGGCGCCGTGCCTCCCCAGGCCGGTGGCTCGGACGGCATGGACGCCCCCAAGCCCGGCCAGACGGGCGGCACGGACAAGCCCTCCACCCCGCCCGCGCCCTTCGACGGCAAGTACACGCAGGCCCCCAGCCTCGACCAGGTCAAGAAGGGCGAGCACCTGAGGATCGGCCACGAGGGCCCCGCCGTCGAGCACCTGCAGGAGCTGCTGCACAAGCAGGGCTACCTGTCCGACAGCGACATGACGAGCGGCAACGGCAAGTTCGGCCCCAAGACGCAGGCCGCGGTGAGCCGCTTCCAGACGGATCGCGGCCTGACGCCGCCCAAGGGGCAGGAGGGCGAGGTGGGCCCCACCACGCTCGCGCTGCTGGAGAAGGGCGCCAAGACCGTGGATGACCTCCAGCCCCGGCCCTCGACCAATGCTCCCGGCAAGGGACAGCCCGTCTCCCTGGCGCCCAAGAACATGTCGATGAAGGAGAAGTACGACTATTACGCCAGCATCGTGCGCGCCAACGGCGGCAAGGTGAACCCCAACGGCCAGGCCACCGTCCTCGGGCTGCGCGGCCTGGATGCCAACGGCAACCGCCACGCCACCACCATCAACGCGAAGTACGACGATACCTTCGTCGTCCTCAAGCCCAACGGCACGGTGCAGGAGTTCCGGGGCTCCACCCACTCCAACCCGCGCTACCAGCCCCGCGCTCCGGATGCCAACGGCGATGGCCGCGGCGACCTGGGGATGATCCGCCCGGGCAACTACAGCGTGGTGCCCAACGGCGACTACGTGGGCAACGCGAGCTACCACGTGCGCACCGAGGGCGGCTCCGGCAGCCTCCCCGCCTACCGCGACACGGACCACTCCAACACCCTCAGCCAGGCCGAGCGCGACGCCTCCAAGGCCCGGGGCTACAAGCAGACGGAGATCCTCTTCCACCAGGCCGGCAGCAACGACAACGGCTCCATGGGTTGCCAGACCATCGCCTCCTCGGACTACAACCGCTTCATCCAGGCCGTGGGGGGCCGCGGCGCCGCGTACAACTACAGCCTGGTGGACGCCAACGGCCTCCAGTAGGCAGGGGGCCCCCTGGGCGAGCGGTTTTTTCCGCCGCGTGCGGCTCGAGCCTCCGGAGTCCTGGCGGGACTCCGGGGGCTGCCGCGCCATCTCTCAGTAGAGGTAGTTCAGCGCGACGACGTCGTATGGGCTGAACTCGCCGCTCGCGGTCGAGTTGAAGCAGGAGTTGAAGATCGAGTCCGGATCTCTGGTCGGCGTCCCGGGGATGAGGATGGCACCCACGCCAGCGGTTCCCTCGTTGCCGCTCGTGCCGCAGCTGATGGACCGGTCGTAGTAGTCCGAGTGGCGCATGCCGATGGTGTGGCCAATCTCGTGGGTGATGACGTGCTCGTTCACGTCAATGCTGTAGCTCTGCAGGCCGGTGCCGATGTTGAGGGTGCCGTAGGGCAGGCCGCCCAAGGGGAAGCCCGCGGAGCCGCCAGCGCCGGACGTGGTCTGCGCGGTGATGTTCGCGGTGCAGCCGGTGGCCGGTCCCCGCGCGAACCAGATGCGCAGCCCCAGGGCGTTGTCGTTCTGGATGGCCAGATCCAGCCCCTGGCTGAGGCGGGCGTAGCTGTTGAACGCGGCGGTGGGATTGATGCAGATCTTCGTCACGCTCGCACCGACGAGATTGGTCGTACTGTATTGCTCCTGGCTCCCCTCGCCGGGCTGGAGCAGCTCGCGCGACGCCTCGAGGGTCACGTGAGCGTCGTTCCCCACGAACACCTGCCCGTCGTGGACCTGGATGTCGCCGGCCGGAAAGCCGGCCTCGAGCAGGTTGGAGACGAGCTCCTGGCTCCCGGCCCGGCCTCCGGGCCGGCTCCGCAGCCGGCCAGCACCGCGCCGCAGCTCACCACGAGGACTGCCGCTCGCTTGAACATTTTCATTTTCCCTTGCGTACTGGAGTTGGACGCCGCCGCCTGGGGGTTCCAGCCACGGCGGTGTCCCTGCCCGCGAGCACCCCTCGGGCCAACTCCCGGGTACTCCTGGAAACAGGGAGAGTCCTGACGTTTCCTGGTGAATCGCCCGTGGGCGCAAAGGGTTGCGCGCACGGAGCCCGGACCGTCCGAGTCTCGGACGGTGTGCACCCCCCATGCTGTGGCGGAGCAGCCCGGCGGCGCCCATGACGGCGGTGGCGAGGCGCAGGGCTCCGGCGGGGAAACGATACGCCCGCGCCGAGGCCGTCTCGCGCCGGGGCCGCCTGGCGCGCGGGCGCACGGTGGCGAGGCCCTCGCCCGCGCCCGCGTGAAGCGGGCCGCGGCAGGGGGGGCGGTAGCGGCGCGGGCCGCTTCCGGAAAAGCGATGACGTTGTCAGCAATTAACTAATTGTCCTGGAAATCTGTTTTCCGTATCCCTGGACACCAATTTCAGACCCGGGAGACTCCCACATGCGGCAAATCCTCGCATCCATTGCATTGTTCAGCGCCTGTGTCTCGGGGGGCTGTGGCCCGTCGAGCCAGTCCGACACGCGGCTCGCCCGGCACACCGCGGGGCTGGGTGACTGCGGCGCCCGAGGCCCGGGGGTGGACGTGTCCCTGTGCGACTTGTCCGGCCTGGACTTGAGCCAGCAGGACTTCACTGGCGCGAGCTTCTTCAAGACGACCCTCCAGTTCGCCAACCTCGGGGGCTCCGCGCTGGTGAACACGGACCTGCGCGAGGCAAACCTGACGCTCGCGGTGGCGGCGGGCGCGGACTTCACCGGGGCCAACCTCTCCAAGGCCAACCTCACCGACGCGGACCTGAGGAATGCCACGCTCGTCAACGCGCTCCTCCAGGAGGCCAACCTGTCCCACATCCTCTGGGACGGCGCGAACCTCACCGGCGCGGACCTGCGCCTTGCCCAGCTCACGGACGCCGTCATCACCCACGCGAACCTCTCTGGCGCCAACCTCTCCGGCCTCTCCATCACGGACACCCAGTTCGTGGGGACGAACCTGTCTGGCACCAACCTCACCGGGGTGTCCGGGGAGGATGTCGATCTCACCGGCACGGCGCTGCGCGGGGCCCGGCTGGACAACGCCAACTGGGTGCAGTCCGACTTCATCCGCGCGGACCTGTCCTGCCTGGACACGTCCACCTGCACTTCGCTCCAGGGCGCCGTGCTGGCGGAGACCGTGTGGACGGACGCCAACCTCACCCGCGCCAACCTCGATGGAGCCCAACTGGTGCTGGCCTCGCTGGAGCGGACGAACCTCACGGAGGCCTCCCTGGTGGATGCGGTCATGGAGAAGGCCCTGCTCGCCGGCACCCTCTTCGTGCGCGCCAACCTCACCGGCGCCAACCTGAAGGACTCCCTCGTCACGGGCGTCCTCCACCTGCGTGACGCGAACCTCACCGGCGCCAACCTGTACAACGTCAACCTCACGGCCGCGGACGTCTCGGGCGTCACCTGGAGCAATACGTCCTGCCCGGATGGGACGAACAGCGACTCCAACGGCGGCACGTGCGTGGGCCACCTGGCCCCTCCGGGCTTCATCCCGTAGCCTGCCCCACGCCCGGGTGGTGGACCTGGCTGTTCGAGGCCTCGCATCCGTCCGTCGGGCTGGGAGTCCTCATCCAACGGGGGAGCAGTTCCTGCCGGGCCAGCGCAAAGGTTGGCAGGAGGGCTTTCACCACCATGTCCACGCCCCTGTACGCGGGCATCCGCACCGTCCTTGCTGTTGGGACTGTCCTTGCAGAGGGTGGTGGTGCCGTTGCTATCGACGGTGAGCCACAGCTCACCCCCTCCTTGCTGAAGTACCAGGTGCCAGCGGTGGTGCAGGGCTCGGGCCTGCGTAGCTCGGCGACGCTCGGCTTGCCGTCGACGGAGTACTCCACCCACATCGCGTTGGCTCCGCCCGACACCGCCCACGGTCCACTCGCCCCCATCACCCCTTGAGGGATGCTGGCCCCCTCGAGCCCCCCAACTGCGTGACGCTCGTCCCGGCACACAGCGCCGCCTTCCCGGTGCCCAGCGGCTCATCGGGTGAGGCCAGCCCTGCCTCGGGCGCAGCGCCACAGGCCGCCAGCAACCCTCCACCCAGCAACGACAAGAGGGGACGGCGCATCGAGTTCCGTTTCATCGGAGCTTCTCTCTTGGCGGGAATTCCACAATAAATCGTATTTACAGCTTATTCCGGTCTGAGTCGATGCGGGGACCTTCGGCCGCCCCCTGGAGGAGGAGGGGCCCATCCGGACGCGGGGAGGCTTCCGGGCCCGGGGCCTCCCGAATCCGCCAGGGCCGGGCCCTGTCCGTCCCCAGCACCGGCGTCGTTCGACACTCCGCGCCTGACACGCGGTGGCTCCATCGCTAGGGTGACCGTTCACCTCCACCGGACCCCTGCCCGTGCCCGCACTCAAACCCTTGTTCCAACTGGCCAGCCTGGCCTCCCTGCTCGGCTGGCTGGCCCTGGCCGTCCTGCCGGGCTGGAGGCACACCGAAAGCCTGGTGCTCGGGACCAGCGTGCTGCTGATGATCGCCATCTACGCATGGCTGCTGAAAGCCGCGCTGACCCAGAAACCCGAGCCCGGGGCGGGCAGGCCCGGCTTCTTCACCCTCGGCGGCGTACTGGCCCTGCTGCGCAACCCCACCGCCGCCCTGGCCGCCTGGGTCCACATCCTGGTGTTCGATCTCATGGTGGGGCTGTACATCCGCCAGGAAGGCGCCCTGGCCGGTATCCGTCACGGGGCGCTGATTCCCTGTTACCTGTTGACCCTGATGTTCGGCCCGCTGGGCCTGCTGGCTTTTCTCGGCCTGCGATTGCTGTTGGGCGGCTGAGCTTGCACGGGGCTCGATAGCCCAGCAAGGCGCCCGTCTGTTGCTGGTGCAACCGGGTGGCGCGCTTTCGGACGATTGCGAGGGATTGGTATACTCGCCTCCATGCGACTGAAACACCTCTCGGGGGCCCTGGCCATCTGTCTGACTTTGCTCGTGGCGGTTCCGGCGCCGGCCCGGGCACAGAGTGAGGAGCTCTGGCTCGAGAGCCGGAGCAGCGGCACCCTCCAGAGTCAGACGGCCCTGCAGGCCGGCAAGGCCTACCGGCTGACCCTGCAGGGCACCTTCAGCCTCTGGCCGGACATCGCCAACCCCAGCCGGCTGGGAGGAGAGCCGGAGCGGGCGCCCCGCTTCCCGAGTCCCGGAGGCGCCGCCAACAAACAGGTGGGGCTCGACCCCGAGTTCGTCTTCGCGTGGCCGGTGGGCGCCTCCCATGACCGCACCAGCGAGCCGAGCCCTCGCAGGCAGGACCTCATCCAGATCAGCCTCGATGGCGGCAGGACCTGGAGGCATCCGGCCACCCCGGCGCCCTACGCCATGGGCTCCCACGAGTACCACTATCCGCTCACCGGCGCGGGCCAGCCGCTGCAACTCCGGGTCACCGGCGGCTCCCACTCCAGTTCCTACGGGCGGCTGAAAGCCACCCTCCAGCCCGCCACGCGGGAGGCTCCGGTCATCATCGTCGGCGCCGGATTGACGGGCCTGACGCTGGCCTACGAGCTCAAGAAGGCCGGCATCGACGCGCTGCTCATCGAGGCCTCCTCGCGCGCGGGCGGCCGCATCCAGACCGTCACCTTCAGCGACGGCGCCACGGCCGAGGCCCACATGGAGGAGTACTTCGCGCGCAGCCCCGCGGTGGCCCTGCTGCGCGAGCTCAAGCTGCCCCTGCTCGAGGACGTCGCCCACTCCTCGGTGCGCATCGATGGCAAGCTCTACCCCTACCAGGGCGGGGGAGAGCGCGACACGTACCTCGCCGGCATCTTCGATGCGCAGGAGCGCGCGGCCTTCATCGCCTGGCACAAGAAGGCCTGGGAGCTCTACACCCGGCTGCACGCCAGCCACTACGAGGGCAAGCCCCTGCCCGCGGACCTCGCCGCGCTCATGAGCATCAGCTTCGCCGACTTCGTCAAGCGCGACAACCTGCCCCGCAAGGTGAGCGAGTGGATTCGTGTCACCGTCGAGCCGGAGATGGCCATCGAGTGGGACAAGATCTCCGCCCTGGATGGCATTGATGAGATTCGCCTCTTCCTGGACACGCCCGAGGGCTTTGGTGAGAAGAACTACCACGTCGCCGGAGGCAATACGCAGTTCGTCGAGACGCTCGCCGCCCGGCTCGAGCCCTCGCAGTTCATGCTCAACGCCCGCGTGACGGCCATCGAGCAGTCGGACGCCGGGGTGAAGCTGCGGGTGCTCGAGAACGACCGCCAGTACATCGACGTGACGGGGCGCCTGGTCGCGGTGACGGTCCCCGTCCACCACCTGGGGCGCATCCAGTTCACCCCCTCGCTCGACGCGGAGACCTGGAAGGCCATCAACACCACGCGGATGGGCAGCTACATCAAGGTGCACTTCCGCATGGCCCCCGACTCGAGCAGCCTCTGGACGGTCAACAACGAGAACCTCCTCACCCTGCTGTCGGACACCCAGGCGGGCAGCATCTATGACGTCACGGACCTGCAGGCCAGCGGCCAGGGGACGCGCGAGCAGGTCGTCACCCTGCTGCTGCACGCCCGCTTCGCGCGCGAGCTGATGGGCAAGTCCCTCAACGAGGTGCACGACAAGAGCGCCGAGGCGCTCGAGCAGCTCTTCCCCGGGGCCCGCCAGCGCATCCGCTCCTCGGAAATCTTCGTCTACCCCTCGGCGGTGGCCTACTGGCCGCTGGAGCTCGGCCGCTCGCGCTTCGACGCGCTGGCCAACGTGCTGCGGCGCCCTCACGGCCGCCTCTTGATAGGCGGTGACACCACGGAGGACAGCCACTCGGAGGGGGCCGTCGTGGCCGCCCTGCGGATGAAGCGCCAGATTCTCGGGCTGATGCCCTCCCTGGTGCTCGGCTGCGGCCGCAAGGTGCGGCTCAAGTCCTGGAAGGGCGACTACCTGCAGCGCCCCGAGCAGCCCCAGGGCGTCACCACCCTGGCCAGTGGCGCGGGCACGGACTGGCTGGTCGAGTGCCAGTGCTCGGAGGAGAAGTTCCTGTTCAAGTCCTCCAAGGGTGACTACCTGTCCCGGCCCGACACGGCGCAGGGCGTCAGCTCGGCGAGCTCCGGCCCGGGGACCGAGTGGGCCTTCGAGTCCGACGGCAACAAGGTCCGGCTCCGCTCCTGGAAGGGCGACTACCTGCACCGGCCCGACACGGCACAGGGCGTCAGCACATGGCCCGGCGGCGTCACGGGAAACGACTGGCTGGTCGAGGCCGTCCCCTGAGCCGCCCGGTGGCTACACCCGGCGGCGCCGGCTGCTCTTCTTCGAGACACCCTTTCGAGGGGAAACTTCATTTTCCTGTTTACTCGGAAAGTGAATTGATTTCTACTCATCGTGTAAGAGCCGATTAATCGGACTTACCCACCGCTGCGCTCAACCCCCCCGAGGAGTCCCCGTGAGAACCCACCCCACCTCGTCCCGTACCCGGTTTCTTGCTTATGCCCTGGCAGTTGGATGCCTGGTTCCTGGAGGCTCCGCCCTCGCGGCTGGCGGCGCTCCGGCCCACAGCCCGGCTTCCGCCCACAGCGCGTACGAGGACGTCCGGTTCAACTTCGCGCTGCAGTATCCGTCGGACTGGAAGCTGACTCCGCGCACGGATGCGCCCGAGGCGCTGAGCGAAGTGCTCGAGTTCCGCGGCCCCCAGCTGGAGAACGGAGAGCAGGCCTACATCGCCATTGGCCATTACCTCGAGCCCATCGAGCCCACCACCACCCTCACGGATTGGCGTGCGGCCCGGGAGTCGACGTTCGAGCCGTCGGAGATCACGACCTTCGCGCAGGAGAAGCGGCTCATCGCGGGCCGCGATGCCGTCTACGTCGCCGCGAAGTCCCCGGTGACGGAGTACCAGCTCGTCAACATCCGCCAGGGAGAAACCGTCTGGTTCGTGTGGGCCAACTTCGGCGTGTCCGCGCCCCCGGCCCTCAATGGCATCTTCACGAGCATGGTGGCCTCGCTCCGGTTCGGTCCGCGCATGCCCTTCAGCCTCCGGGACATCTACGGGGACGCCCTGAAGGCCTCGCCCCCCTCCGAGCCGCCGATCAACGGCATCACCTCGGATTGGTGGTCTCCGGTCATCCAGCAGTACAGCGGCCTGCCGTGGAACGTGAACTGCGGCTCGTCCTTCCACACCCAGGGCGCCAGCTACGCCGCGGACATCGCCGCGACCTCGGGCTGGAATGCCCGGGCCTCCAAGGGAGGAACCATCGAGAAGTCGGGCTGGGAGGACGGGGGCTACGGCAACCTGGTGAAGATCAACACCACCTACCGTCACATCTACGCCCACCTGTCCTACATCTACCCGGGCATGACCATTGGCGCCAGCGTGGGCCAGGGCACCGCCGTGGGCCAGGTGGGCAACTCGGGCACCAGCGCCGTCCACCTGCACTTCCACGTCCAGAATGGCCAGTTCCAGGGCAGCTCGTCGGGCGTTGATCTGCGGGGCATGTATGGCTTCAGCGCCAACGGCTACTACCCCAGCGCCTGGGCGCTGTGCGGCACGATGGGACGGCCGTAAGCCGGGTCCACGGACTCGCCACCCTGACGTACCCGGGGCGCCCTGCTGTGTGGAGGGGGCGCCCCGTTGCCGTGGCCATGCGCTCGTCTCGCGCGTGCGCTGATTCGGGTCCTCGGCATCATCCGCCTCCAGCCCGCGCGGGTAGAGCTCGTCCAGCTTCGGACGCCCGCCGAGGGAGAAGCACCATGCACGCACTGCCGTCGTTGCGGAGGAGTTCCTTGTTGTTGCTCGCGCTCGTGTTGCTGGGGGTGCCTGGGCAGGCGCGCGCGCAGGCCACCGGCGGCTCGAACTTCGCCTGGTATTTCATCTCCGGCTGCGAGCGCGAGGCCTATGGGGCCATCGCCAACTACGACACCGCCAGGGCGCAGGTGGATCAGGCGCTGCGGGACATGTACGGCCGGGGTCAGCGCCGCCTGCGCATCCCCATCTATCACGGCCGTGGCCTCAATACCGGCACGGTCATGGACTCGACGGGGGGCGACCTCTCCCCGCGTCACCGCGGCAACCTCCAGGGCCTGCTCGCCGCGGCGAGGAGCATCGGCTTCGCCGAGATCATGGTCGGCTTCTTTCCGATCGGTCCCAATGCGCCCACCCAGTGGACGGGCTGGAACGAGGACCTCTACCAGGAGAACTGGAACCTGATCGTCAATCTGCGGCCGATCATCGCCGCCTCTGGCATCCATTACCGGATGGATCTGCTCAACGAGGGGACGCCCACGCCGACCCAGAGCGTGTTGCTGCAGTACACCCGGCGGCTGTGGAGCAACTACACCAGCGTGTTCGGGAAGAACGACACGCTGGGCTTCTCCATCATCGGTTCGGAGCCGGGCCGCATCTCGCAGATTCCCCAGGTGTATGGCGGCAACCTGCCCTACCTGTTCAGCCTCCACTTCTACGAGAACGCCTCCCAGCACTTCGTCAACGCCCACAACCAGATGAACCAGCTCGGGCTGTCCCAGGGGTGGATCATCGGCGAGGCGCTCTACAACGACGGCACCTCGGCGAGCCAGCTGCGCTCCGCCATCAACGCGACAGGCCGCACCGTCTTCTACCTGGCCCAGTGGCCGGTCCGGCTTCCGGCCACCTGCGCCTCGCCCAGCGCCGGGCTGGGGGTGAACGTCGCGCCCCCCGTCGATTACAACGTCTACCTGGGCTACGGATTCTGAGCCGCGGGTGCCGGACAGGCTCCGTCCATGTCCGCTCCCTCGAGTAGAGAGCTCCCCATGCGTCATTCCTCGAGCCTGTGCCCTCCTCTTTCGCGCGCGGCGGGCGCATCCGCCCTGCCCGGGCTGCTGCTCATGGCCCTCGGGCTGCTCGTGCTCCCGGGCTGCGGCCCGACCGGGGCGGCCTCGCGGGAGAGCGCATCGGCGGAGCAGCCCCTGGTGGGCTGCGGGCTGGTGGACTCGGGACCCGTGGTGGCGACCCGTCACTACCAGGTCATCGAGGGCCTGCGCATCGTGAGCAACGCCGGGCCGGCGGTGGTGGTGAGCAACCTCACGGGCGTGGTCATCCGCAACAGTGAAATCCACCATCGCGGCGGCCCCGGCATCCACTTCGCCAACGCCCCGGGCCTGCGCATCGAGAACTCCCTCATCCTCCACGACGGCGCGCCGCCCTCGGGGCCCAACCCCTCGGACGGGCTGAACAACATCCAGGGGTTCAACTCGTCCGGCGTGGTCATCCGCGGCGTGCGGGTGGTGCGGGGCTCGTCGGGGGTGTACCTCCAGGAGAGCCCCGGCGCCTGGCTCAGCCAGCTCGAGGCGCACGACATGCGCGGGCCCTTTCCCCGCGGCCAGTGCGTCCAGTTCAACCGCTCGCATGACTCGGTGTTGGAGGACTTCTCGTGCGAGAACCCGGCGAGCACCTCCTGGCCGGAGGACAACATCTCGGTCTTCCAGTCCTCGCGCGTGACGGTGCGGCGGGGGGTGGTGGACGGCAACAACTCGCCCTCCGGGGTGGGGGTGATGTTCGAGCTGAGCGACGGGGTGGGCTCGGGCGGGCTGTGCGAGGACGTGGAGGCGGTGCGTCAGGGCAACGGTTGCTTCTCGGGGTACCCGGCGCGCGGGGTGACGTTCCGCCGCGTGGGCTGCCGGGACAACCTCTGCACGGATCAGGGGCGCGGCGAGCCGATGTCGGGCGGCCTGGCCTTCACGGCCAGCCCGGACTCACAGGACCTGAGGCTGGAGGCCTCGCGGTACTGGAACCTGTGCGGGCCGCTCTACTGGTACGGGCCGGCCTTCTCCCAGGTGGAGCTCACCGCCACCGACTTCACCCCCCGCCCTCCGGTGCGCCTGAGCTTCTGCTGGCAGACGAGCGTGGAGCAGGCCGACCTGGACGGCCAGGGCCGCGGCGATCTGTTCTGCTACGAGGAGGGCACGCAGCAGGGCCGGGTGGCGCTGTCGACGGGCGGCGCCTTCATGGACGCGGGCGTCTGGTCCACCGGGTGTGGAGGCCCTGCCCTGGAGGTGGCCGACTTCACGGGGGACGGCAAGGCGGATGTGCTCTGCCGCGCTGGCACCGCCCTGCGCGTGCAGCCGTCCACCGGCACGGGCTTCACGGCCAGCAGCTCCTGGCTGGACTCGGCGAGCTTCGGCGCGGGCTGCACCACGCTGCTGGCGGGCGATTTCAACGGCGACGGGCGCAGCGACCTGTACTGCCACGAGGGCAGCAGCATGCGCAACCGGGTGGCGCTGTCGACGGGCAGCGCCTTCACGGACGCCGGCACCTGGTCCACCTGGTGCGGTGCCCAGGTGGGCGTGGGGGACTTCACCGGCGATGGCAGGGACGACATCTTCTGCCACTACGGCAACATCACCCACGTGCAGCCGTCCACGGGCAGCGCCTTCGTGGACGGGTACGTCTGGCTGGACTCGGCGAGCTTCGGGGCCGCGTGCTCCCTGCTCGCCCCGGGCGACTTCAACGGTGACGGGCGCAGCGACCTGTACTGCCACGAGGACAGCACGATGCACAACCGGGTGGCGCTGTCGACGGGCGGCGCCTTCGCGGACGCTGGCACCTGGTCCACCTGGTGCGGTGCCCAGGTGGGCGTGGGGGACTTCACCGGCGATGGCAGGGACGACCTCTTCTGCCACTACGGCGACATCACCCACGTGCAGCCGTCCACGGGCAGCGCCTTCGTGGACGGGTATGTCTGGCTGGACTCACCGGCCTTCGGCGCGGCGTGTAGCCTGCTGATGGCACGGTAGGAGGGCAGGCCCGGTTGGCCCTCTTCGAAGACGTCGAGGTCGAGCTTGCGGCCTTCCCGCGGGGGTTGGCCGCATCACCCGACTGTCCACGTAACCAGGGAAAGCCCACGGGCCGGAAATGCCCGGGAAGTCACATTTCTCCAGGCATGTCTCTATCGGCATGGACGAGCCCCTTGCCGGGGCTCTCCTTCCTTCGAAAGACACGAGCAGAGACATGAATACACGTGGGACGAAGTGGGGCCTGCGGTCCTGGGCCCTGGGGGTGTGGCTGGTGGGGGTGGGCTGTGGCCCGGCCTCCGGGGAGCTGCTGACTCCGGAGCAGGTGGAGGCGCCAGGGGCGGTGCAGCAGGCGCTCCAGTGCACGCCCTGTCCCTCGGATCTCAAGAGCTATCGGGGGCAGAACGGCCTGCAGTACACCTGTCATTGCACGGCCGCGGACACCGCCTCCGGCTGGGTCTGGGGCACGGATGTGTACACGGATGACTCCAGTCTGTGCCGCGCCGCCCTGCACGCGGGGGCCGTCTCCCCTGTCGGGGGCCTCGTCGTCGCCACCATCGCCCCCGGCCAGGACAACTACAGCGGCTCCTCCCGCAACGGGGTGGGCTCCTTCCCCTTCAGCAACTGGTACGGGAGCTTCTCCGTGGCCGCTGCCACTTCGGCGTGCAAGCCCTTGTGCCCCGCCAACGCGAGCGCGCTGCGCGGGCGCAATGGCTACCAGCTCGACTGCGAGTGCCCCGCCTCGGCCACCACCTCCGGCTCCCTCTGGGGCACCGGCGTCTACACGGACGACTCCAGCCTGTGCCGCGCCGCCGTCCATGCCGGCGCCCTCACCACCGCCGGAGGCCCGCTGACGGCCTACATCCAGCCCGGCCAGACCGGCTACACCGGCTCCACCCGCAACGGGGTGACGTCCAGCGCCTACAGCGGGAGCTGGTCCGGCAGCGTCCGCATCGCCCAGCGCTACCCCGAGCGCCCCCCCATGCGCATCAAGGCCCTCCAGCCGGATGGCTGGGCCAACAAGGATGAAATCTCCGGCCACAACACCGGCGGGGTGGTGGTGAACCTCGTCTGGCTGCGCTGGGAGCCCACCCCCAAGGCGGCCCCGTGCGTCGCGGGCGAGGCGGAGTACGCGGGGCGCTGCTTCGTGGTGAACGCGGCGCTGGAGAACGACGTCCGGGAGTGGAACGCCCGGGGCATGGCGGTGACGGCGGTGCTGTACGGCGTGCCGGACTGGGCCCGGGTGAACCGGCCCTGCGGGAAGACGGGCAACTTCGCGCGCTTCTGCGCGCCAGACAACCCCGCGGACTTCGGCCGCTTCGCCGGCATGCTGGCCCGCTACTTCAACGGGCTCGAGGGCCATGGCCACATCGCCGACTTCGTCCTCCACAACGAGGTGAACGCCAACGAGTGGTTCGACATCGGCTGCGGCAGCGGCCTGGGCGCGTGTGACGCGCAGCGGTGGATGGACGAGTACGCGGCCAACTTCAACGCGGCGTATGATCGCATCACCGCCGAGCAGCCCAACGCCAAGGTGTTCATTCCCCTGACGCACCACTTCGGCCCGGAGCTGGACGCGCCGGGCGCGTTGAGTCCGGTGCTGTCGGCCAGCACCTTCCTCACCGGCTTCAACGCGCGGCTGGGAGGACGGGCCTGGCGGGTGGCGCACCACCCCTACCCGCCCGGCAAGGGCCCCCAGTTCTCCGCGGAGGACTACCCCCGGGTGACGTATGGCAACCTGGGCGTGCTCGCCGGCTGGCTGCGCAAGAGCTTTCCGGACAAGCCCTGGACGTGGGAGCTGCACCTCACCGAGAGCGGCGTCAACTCGCTGGCGCCGGACTCCAGCGAGGGGGCCCAGGCCACGGCGGTCTGCGACTCGTTGCGCAACGTGCTGGGCACGCCCGGCATCGAGAGCTACGTCTACCACCGGATGATGGACCACGCCGCCGAGGTGGCGCAGGGGCTGGGGCTGGGGCTGCGGCGGGGGGATGGGAGCGCCAAACCGGCGTGGGCCACCTGGGCGCTGGCCAACCTGGACACGGCCTCGCCCCCGCAGCTCTCCTGCGGCTTCGAGGAGCTGCCCTACACCCGGCTGCGGCGCTACAACTCGCCCACCCGGGGCCATTGGACGTCCTCGCGCCTGCCGCCCGCGGGCTTCACCCTGGAGGGCGCGTGGCGGCTGTGGCGCGAGCCCCGGCCGGGCACCCACCTGCTGTACGAGTGCCAGGTGGGCGGGCACAACCTGGTGTCGGTGGACGTGAACTGCGAGGGGCTGCTGCCGCTGGGCCCGGTGGGCTACGCCCATGACACGCAGGTGGCGGGCACGGTGCCGCTGTACCGCTGCCGGGTGGGCGAGCTCACCGACCACTTCGTCTCCGGCGAAGGCTGCGAGGGGTACACCCAGGAAGGGCTGCTCGGCTACGTGTTCCCCTAGCCACTCGCGGGCCCGCCGCCGCGGGGAGCGTGACGTTGCCGCGGCGAACGCGGGGTGCCCTTCGAGGTGAGGAGTGGGTTCGACTCGAGGCGGCGGGCCACCTCTATTGGAAGCGGCGGGAATCGAAGCCGCGCCGGGCGGTGCGAAACTCCCAGCAGAATCGCGCCCTTACCTCGCAACCGCCTGGAATGCTTGGGAGTCGATATCCCGCCGCATCCCCCCTATCCCGCCCCGTTCCGGCCCATTCCGCATGCTCCTGCGACATACGTGCAACATGGACCTGCCCCTTGCCCCCGCGCCCTAGTGGACTGTCCGACAAGTTTTTCAACATAGTCAGGACAGGTGCCGGTCCACCCACGAGTGCATCTTGGCGCGAGTCCAGGACCAGGTGAAGGGGTGGGCGTAGAGGCGGTTGTACTCGGGC
>NZ_DBNGVP010000099.1:0-41863 GCF_057119385.1 Archangium sp.
GCAGGCTCCCCCCTCGCGATCAGCTCGCGGCTGCTCGCCTCCGGTGGGCGCCTGTAGGCGGGACTATACTTCAGCCGTAGGTCCTGGTGGGATAACCTCTCTCGTAGGACTTTGAATCAAGCCTGGGGGACGCCACCAGGTCGTGGCTATCGCCACGGACGCGGTGGGCAACATCAGTGGTGAAGCCAGGCACCCGTTCGCCATCCAGAAAAGCCATTACGGCTGGAACAACTGCTCCACTGCACCCGCCATCCCAGCCACCTGGGCCTTACTGGTACTCGGCCTGGCTCTCCGCAGGCGCCGGCTCAAGTCGCCTTGAGTGTCTGGCGGCCCCACGCCCCCTCATCACGGGCGTGGGCCTCGCGGGCTTCCTCGGAGCGCTCGCCCAGGTAGCGCTGGCGCTGCCGTACCTCCAGGCTCGCGCTGGTCCTCTGGCGCAAACGCTCGCGCAGCGACTCCACCCCCAGTCCCCACACCCGTGCGCTGCCATCGTTCGAGGCGATGGCCAACACATCGCCCCCCGGACTGAAGGCCGCCACCGTCACGCGGTCCCCATTCCCGGCGAGCACCAGGGGCTCACCGCTTCCATCCGCGGGCCATACCCGCACCGTCCCGTCCCCCGACGCCGTCACCACCCGCGTGCCTCGGGGATCGAACCGCGCGGTGAGTCCTCTCAGCACCACCGGCTCCCCTCCCCCCTCGGCGGACCACACCCGCACCGTCTTGTCCGGGGAGGCGGTCAGCACCCTCGCTCCGTCCGCGCTGAACTCCGCGCTCACCACCGACTGGTCGTGTCCTCGGAGCACCACTGGTTCGCCCCGCCCGTCCGCCCGCCACACCCGCGCCGTCCCGTCGTCCGACGCCGTCACCACCCGCTCCCCCTCCGGGCTGAACGCCGCCGTCACCACCCGGCCCGTGTGCCCGCGGAGCACCACCGGCTCACCCCGTCCGTCCGCCCGCCACACCCTCGCCGTCCCGTCATCAGACGCCGTCACCACCCGCTCTCCCTCCGGGCTGAACACCGCCGTCCGGAGGAACTCCGTGTGCCCCTGGAGCACCACCGGCTCACCCTGTCCGTCCGCCCGCCACACCCGCGCCGTTCCATCCCACGAGGCCGTCACCACGCGCTCGCCCTCCGGGCTGAACGCCGCCGTCACCACCCGGCCCGTGTGTCCTCGGAGCACTACCGGTTCGCCCCGCCCGTCCGCCCGCCACACCCGCGCCGTCCCATCCACCGACGCCGTCACCACCCGCTCGCCCTCGGGGCTGAAGGCCACCGTCCGCACCTCCGCCCCGTGCCCCTTGAGCACCACCGGGTCCGTACCGCCGCCTGGCCGCCACACCGCCGCCGTGCCATCCGCGTGCGCCGTGGCCAGGTGCTCGCCCCGTGGGCTGAAGGCCAGCGCCTGCACCGCTCCCGCACGGCGTTGCAGCGTGAGCGCCTGGGGCTGCGCGCGCCATCTCCACACGCGCGCACTGCCGTCCCTCGAGGCCGTCACCACCCGCTCTCCATCCGAGCTGAAGCTCGCGGACAGCACCTCATCCGTGTGTCCCAGCAGGTCCGCGACCGGGCCCGCCCCATCCGTGCGCCGCACTCGCGCCGTCCCATCCCGCACCGCCGTCACCACCCACCGGCCATCCGGGCTGAAGGCCACC
This sequence comes from Archangium sp., assembly GCF_057119385.1. Classification (NCBI taxonomy): domain Bacteria; kingdom Pseudomonadati; phylum Myxococcota; class Myxococcia; order Myxococcales; family Archangiaceae; genus Archangium; species Archangium sp. The sequence goes on from NZ_DBNGVP010000099.1 coordinate 1,657, forward strand.
GAGACGGTCTCCCCGGTGTCTCCCGCCAGCCGCATCGCCCCACCCTTCCCGTCCGCCCGCCACAGCCTCACCGAGCCGTCCGCGTGCGCGCTCACCACCAGCCCTCCGTCCGGGCTGAAGGCCACCGCGTTGACGAAGCCGGAGTCACTAGGCTGCACGCTCGGCTCGCCCTGCCCATCCGCGCGCCACACCCGCACCGCGCCATCCACCGAGGCCGTGGCCACCCGCTTCCCATCCGGGCTGAACACCGCGGCCCGCACGTCTCCGGGGTGCGCCAGCACGGCCAGCTCGCCCCGCCCGTCCGCGTGCCACACCCGCGCCGTCCCGTCCCGCGAGGCCGTCACCACCCGCTCGCCCGTGCCGTCGAAGGACGCGGCCACCACCGCCTGCTCGTGGCCCCGGAGCACCACGGGAATCCCCGTGCCATCCGCGCGCCACACCCGCGCCGTCCCGTCCCGTGAGGCCGTCACCACCCGCTGTCCATCCGGGCTGAAGGCCGCCGCCACCACCTCGCCCATGTGTCCCGCGAGCAGCTCCGGGGCCGCGCGCCCCTCCACCGTCCACACCCGCGCCGTCCTGTCCGCCGAGGCCGTCACCACCCGCCGCCCGTCCGGGCTGAAGGCCACGGCCAGCACCTCTCCGCCGTGCCCCTCGAGCACCCGCGGCACGCCCGTGCCATCCGCGCGCCACAGCCGCGCCGTCCCGTCCCGCGAGGCCGTCACCACCCACCGCCCCTCCGGGCTGAGCGCCGCCGCGCGCACCGGCCCCCGGTGCCCTCGCAGCACCGCCGAGGCCACCGGCTGCTGGAGCACCTCCAACGCCGTCTGCGTCCACGCCAGGTGCCGTCCGGGCTCGCGCACCTCCAGCAGCACCAGCAGGGCCGCCGTGGGGTCCTCCTTGCGCAGCTTGTCCGCGACGATCAGCCGGGCGAAGTCCCGCAGCCGCTCCTGATGCTCGCGCTCTTCCCGGGCCAGACGTTCCGCCCGCCCGCGGCTCGCGCCGATGAACGGAAGCACCCGCTCGTCCAGCTCGTCCGGGTGGGCTTGCAGGAACTCCAGGGCGTCCTCCAGGCGCCGGCCTCGCAGGAGATAGTCCTCCGCGTACGGTGACTCCCGGTGGGCATGCCAGCCCTCCGCGCCCGCGCGCAGCTCGAGCCGCTTGCGCCGGCGCTCCTGCCCTTCGCGGATCCACCCGGCCAGGGGCAGCCAGTGGCGCAGCAGCGCCTCGTGGGCCACCTCGATGGAGACCTCGCCGCCCTCCGCGCCGCCGCCGAGCACCAGCACCCGGCCCTCCACGAGCCGCCCCAGCGCGGTGTCGAAGGCCCGGCGCGCCCGCTCCTCCACGGGACGCACCCGCTCGAGCCACACGCGCTGGCACGTGAAGGGGGCCGCGCCTTCCCGCACGTCCACCAGCTCCACCAGGAGCCGGCGCAGCTGGTGCCGCTCCTCCTCCTCCAGCCCCTCGTACAACCTGTCCAGCTCCTGGGCGAGCGCCCCGGCCACGCCGCCCAATGCCTGATAGGCGCTGTGCTTGAGCCAGCGTCCCTCGCGCAGCCGCCAGAGCCGATCCAGCGCATGGGCCAGCAGCGGCAGTCCTCCCGGCTGGCGCTCCACCTCCTGCACGAGCCGCTCCGTCAGCCCCTGCTCCAGCAGGAGGCCCTGCTGCCGCGCGGGGTGCTCGATGGCCTCGCGCAGCTCCCCGGCCGTCATCTCCGGCACCAGCAGCAGGCGCCCGCCCTCGAAGAGCACCGCGTCCAGCCGGAGCCCGTCCTCGCCCAGCCGCACCTCCGCGCAGCGCCCCAGGTAGTCCACCCGCAGCGTGGCGAGCACCACCGTGTTCCGCTCGGGCTCCCGCGAGGCCTCCCACAGCGCGCCCAGCAACACCAGGCGCTCGTCCTCGCCCAGCCGGGAGAAGGCCTCGTCCAGCGGATCCACCACCAGGAGCCTCCGCTTGCCCGGAGAGGCCCGCGCCGAACGCACCGTCTCCAGCGCACCGGCCTCGCCCGCGCGCACCCGCGTGAGCTCCCAGCGCTCGGAGGGCAGCGCCGGCAGCAGCCCGGCCCGCAGCAGCGAGGACTTGCCGCTCCCGGAGGCACCGGCGATCACCTGGAAGGTGGGGCCCTGTCCCGCCGCGGCGGCCTCCACGCGCTGGCGCAGCGTCTGGCGGAGCGGCTCGCGGCCGAAGAAGCGCCGGTGGTCCTCGGGCTCGAAGGGCCGGGGGCCGCAGTAGGGAGCGAAGACGAAGGGGCGCAGGTCCGGCCCCTCCCCGGCGCGCGCGTAGAGCTGGAGCGAGGCCCCATCCATCCGCGCGCCCTCGAGCCGCAGCGCCTTGCGCGCCTCGGCCAGCGCGTGCTCCAGCGAGGCGTGGCGCTCGAGCAGCCCGCCATAGAGGGTGCGGGTGAAGGTGACGGAGCCGCCCGTGGAGAGCGGCAGCCGGGAGGCGGCCACGGCGGGGAGGCCCGCGCGGTGGAGCTCGCGGGCGGGGCTGCCCAGGTGGTTGCCCGGGAGGCCCGCGTCGCCGCCACGGCAGGCGCACAGCACCACCATGCGGATGCGCGCGGCATGGGGCTCGAGCGCGGCCCGGAGCGCGGCGGCGTCCACCACGTGCACCTCGCCATCGCCCCACGAGGAGTCCCAGGCGAGGCCATACGCGCCGGGCTCGGAGGGGACGCCATGGCACAGCAGGTGGAGCGCGGCGATGGGCTCGTCATGGGCGCGCAGGGCCTGCTCGAGTGAGGCGAGGCTCACATGGGGGAGCACGTCCCGGCGCGGGTCGAAGTCATGGCCGGAGCGGGCACAGGCCTCGGCGAGGGCGCGCTGGTGCGCCGCGACGGGCACGTCCCCGGACCAGGCGAAGAGGATGCGGCCTCCCGCGGGCGGCGGGGAGGACGGCGCGGGAAGCGGCGGCGTCCCGGGCCGCTCATAGGACAGGGTGCAGCCCTCGAGGTCGCTCAGCGCCAGGCCGGTGGGCTCCAGCGTGAGCAGCTCCCAGGGGAGCACGCACAGCTCGGCGGGCTCCAGGCGCAGGGTGAGGCGCACGGGCCGGCGGGCCTCGAGCGCCTCGCGCAGCCGTTGCTCGTCCTGGGCCCACCCCAGGGGCGCGAGGAAGGCGCGCAGCAGCTCGCCGAGCCGCTGGGCGGCGTTGGGGCTGGGGCGGCTGGAGCCCAGGCTGGCCAGGTCCTCCAGGGCGTGCTCCCAGGGGAAGGAGGCGCGCGCGGAGGTGCCCCCCTCGCGCAGGCGCAGGTAGTCCCGGGGCTGGAAGAGGAAGCGGTCGGCGTCGCGCGAGCGCTCGCCGGAGACGAGGTGGAGCGTGAGCTCCAGGGGTTCGGGGACGACGGCGTGCGCGATCACGGCTCAGCCCACTTGCAGGCGCTCACGGAAGTAGCGCCGGTACAGCTCGCAGCGCGGCAGCACGGAGGCGCCCTCCTGCCGCACCAGTCCCGCGCTCCGCAGGCGGATGAACACGCCCTCATCCGGGCAGACGTTGCGCTGCAGCACCTCGCGCAGTCCCGCCTTGAGCTGGGGCTGGCTGCCCAACCGGAAGAGCAGGTGACGCAGGTGGTCGCCGAACGGTCCCCGGTCCTCCGCCGCCTGGGTGAACAGCTCCTCCACGCTCAGGCTGCGGATGGCCAACAGGTATAGGGCCTTGCGGATGAGGTACGGGTGTCCCCCCAGCAGGGTGAACAGCTCCTGCTCCTGCTTCGGCCCCAGCGGCGAGCCATGCCGCCGGTTGAGCTCCGCCACCTGCTCCGGAGAGAAGTCCCCCAGCTCCACGGTCTGCCCCACGTTGAAGGGAGACTGCGTCAGGTTCTTGATGAACAGGAAGGGCTCGGTCGACGTCACCAGGACGATGCCGAGCTTCTTCCAGACGGGTGTGGTCGGCAGCGCGCGGTTGTTGTGCCAGCTGCGCAGCATGCCGAAGAAGTCCGTGCCGAAGGGCAGCTCGAAGAGCGTCTCCACCTCGTCCAGCCCCAGCACCAGCGGCGCGTCCAGGTTCTTCAGGACATGGCCGCTCATGTACAGCCCGCAGCGCTGGCTGCTGCCCATGGGCTTCTTCCAGTAGGTCTCCACCTGGTTCTCCAGCTCCAGCTGATCACTCAGGGTGATGCAGAAGCGCTGGAAGAAGAGATCCGGGTCGGAGAAGGTCTGGGTGTCGAACTCCTGGAACGAGAGATAGGCCACGCGCTTGCCGGACTCGAGAGCGGAGGCCATGCCGCGCATGAGCAGCGAGCTCTTGCCCATCTGCCGGGCGCCCTTGATGGTGACGGTGGCGCCCTGCTTCTGGGAGACGGCCCGCGTCACCGTGCCATCGGCGTCGCGCACCACATAGAAGGCCGACTGCGTGTCCATGGCCCCCTCGAGCGTCTCGTCCAACTCGAGCGGGGCGGACGGCAGGGGTTGTGACAGCACGACGGAGCCCGCGGGAGCACCCCCGCCCATGGCCCTGGCGAGCTGCTCGAGCAGTTCGGGAGGATGCTCCTGGAAGGAGGTGGCCGTGGGCGGGGCCGCCGGTGCGGAGCCGCGCTGCAGGCCCCCGCTCATGACCTTGCCGAGCTGTTCGAGCAGACGCGGGGTGTCCTCCGGCCCCTCCCACAGGGCCCAGTTGATGGCGCTGAGGTAGCCGCTCAGGGGCGGAGGCAGCCGCTCGTGGTACGCGACGCGGATGGGGAGCAGGACCGGTTGGCTCCGCTGCGTCTGGAGCCGGTACGCCAGTTCTATCTCCGTCTGGGCCATCTCGCTGTTGACGGAGAAGGGAGACAGCAGCGCGATGAAGAAGTCCGCCTGGCGGATCTCCGCGTCGATGCGCTCCACCCACTTCTCGCCCACGAGCATGGAGGTATCGATGAAGACCTCGTGAGAGGCCTTGAGCGCCTTGTAGAGCGCCTGGGCGAGGTCTTGATCGGGCGTGACATCGCGCTTGTAGCTGATGAAGACACGGGCCATGGATCTCTCGGGGCGGGTGACGTGGTGCGAATATCAGGGCAGGCCGGGGCACGTCTTCCGATAGGGTACGACCCCTCCCACATCGGCGGGCCACTCCTGGGGACTCAGGTTGCGAGGCAGCAGGGAGCAGGCGGCCTGGAGCCAGTCCTCGGGCCGGACGGGCCACACACGCGCGGTGCCATCTCCGCTGGCGGTGGCCACGCGCGAGCCCCCCGGGCTGAAGGCCACGGCCAGGACGCGGCTGGTGTGCGGCAGGCGCGCGAGCCGGCGGCCGGTGGCGGCATCCCACAGGCGTGCCGCTCCGTCCTCGCTGGCGGTGGCCACGCGCGAGCCATCCGGGCTGAAGGCCACGGCGGTGACGGTGTTGTCGTGCGGCAGGGACAGCCGCTGCTCGCCGGTGGCCACGTCCCACACGCGCGCGGCGATGTCCTCACTGGCGGTGACCAGGCTCCTTCCGTCCGGGCTGAAGGCCAGGGCGGTGACGAAGAAGTCATGCTTCAGGGGACGGCCCAGGCTCGCACCGGTGGACCCATCCCACAGAGACACGGCGTTGTCCTCACCGGCGGTGGCCAGGCGCGAGCCATCCGGGCTGAAGGCCACGGCGAGGAGGCTGGCGCGTTGCCGGAGGGGGCCGGCCTGAAGCTTGCCGGTGGCCGCGTTCCACAGGCGCGTGGTGCCATCCTGACACACGGTGGCCACGCGCGAGCCATCCGGGCTGAAGGCCACGGCGTTGACGGCGCTGTCATGGGCGAGCAGCGCCCGCTGGCGCCCCGTGGCGGCATCCCACAGCCGTGCGGTCTTGTCCTCACTGGCGGTGAGGACCGAGCCGCCCTCGGGGCTGAAGGCCACCGCCAGCACCTTGCCGCCATGAGGCAGGGACGCCAGGGCCGCGCCGTTGGACGCGCTCCACAACCGGGCCGTCTTGTCATCGCTGGCGGTGGCCACGCGGGTGCCATCCGCGCTGAAGGCCACGGCCCGGATGCGGGCGTCGTGCCGCAAGGGGCTGGCCACGGGCTCGCCCGTGTCCCCACGCCACAGGCGCGCGGCGTTGTCCTCACTGGCGGTGACCACGAGCCTGCCATCGGGGCTGAAGGCCGTGGCGGTGACGGCCTTGCCGTGCGGCAGGAGCACGAGCGGTGGGCGGGGAGCGACATCCCAGAGCCATGCGGTCTTTCCATCGCCCGCGGTGGCCAGCGCCTTGCCGTCCGGGCTGAAGGCCACGGCGTTGACGGCGTCGTCATGGGGCAGGAACACCAGTTGCCGTCCGGTGTCCACGGCCCACAGGCGAGCGGTCTTGTCGCTGCTGGCGGTGGCCAGCGCCTTGCCATCCGGGCTGAAGGCCACGGCCATGACGGCCTTGTCATGGGACAGCACCACACTGCTGGGCAGGCGGGTGGCCACCTCCCACAGCCGGGCGATCTTGTCATCGCTGGCGGTCGCCAGGAGCGTGCCATCCGGGCTGAAGGCCACGGCGTTGACGGGCTGCGGATGGGACAGGGGCCCGGGCTGGAGCTCCCCATTGGACGTCTTCCACAGGCGCACGACCCTGTCCGCGCTGGCGGTGGCCAGGAACTTCCCATCCGGGCTGAAGGCCACGGCGTTGACGCGACGCAGATGGGGCAGGGGCTCGGTCAGGGGCTGGCCGGTGGCCGTGCTCCACAGCCGCGCGGTGTTGTCATCACTGCCGGTGGCCAGGCTCTTGCCGTCCGGGCTGAAGGCCACGGCGTTGACGGCGTCCTCGTGACGCAGGGTGATGGGCAGGGCCGTGCCGGTGGCCGTGTTCCACAGGCGCACGAGGCCACCATCACTCGCGGTGGCCACGAGCTTGCCATCCGGGCTGAAGGCCACGGCGGTGACGGCGCTGGCATGGGGCAGCACGGCCCGCTCGCGCCCCGTGGCGGCGTCCCAGAGCCGTGCCGTCTTGTCCTCACTGGCGGTGGCGAGCAGGCCGGCCTCGGGGCTGAAGGCCACCGCCAGCACGTTGTGCGCATGGATCAGGCGGGCCTGGGGCTGACGGAGCTGGACGAGCCCCCGGATGAGCGAGTCCATGGCCTCGGGGGAGGGATGGATCCGCGCGGCTTCCATGGAGAGCGCGGTGCTGACGGGCAGGGCCGAGGAGGCCCCGCGCAGCCTGGCATCCGCCTGGTTGACGAACACATAGGAGGCGGCCTCGTTCAGCTTCTCATCGGCCTGGGTCCTGGCGCGGGAGATCTCCTGCTCGGCCAGGGCCTTCTTCTCCAGGGCCTGCATGGCCTCCTCCTGCAACCGCTGCGCGTCCTTGCGGAACCTGTCGGCCTCGTCCTTGGCCTGGCGGGCGTCCTTCTGGAGTCTCTGCGCCTCCTGTTGCGCCTGGGCCGCCTCCTGCCGCGCCTGGGAGCGGAGCCTGTCCACTTCCCGTTGCACCGAGATCCTGTTGGCCTCGGCCTTGTCATTGGTTTCCCGCGCCTGGGTCAGCTTCTCGGCGGTCTCCTGGCGATCGCGCTCCGTGTCCGCGAGCTGCTTGAACAGCAGCACGGACAGGGGCAGGAGCACGACGAAGCCGGTGATGACCAGGGCCAGGGCGGCGAACCGGATCACCCGCCAATCCACCGGGAGCTGGTTCCCGGCCCAGGCCACGGTGAAGACGCGCTCGTAGATGGCGTTGCGCACCCGCAGTGCTTCGCCCTCGCGGCGCACCACCCCGGAGAGCTTGAGGTGCGCCTTCACCAGCGAGCGCTCCTCGTCGAGCACCCGCCGGCCGCGCCGGATGTCCTGGTAGGTCCGGAGCACCCGCTCCGGTTCCGGCGCGCGCCGGGTGAGCATGTCGCGGACGAAGACCAGGTTGTTGTCCTGGAAGCTCTTCTCCGCGAAGAAGGTCCGCTCCACCACCTGCCACACCTCGTCGCGGGACCAGGCGCCGCCTCCAGCCCGTGCCTGTTGCGCATGGTGATCGACGAGCGCCTGGCACAGCCGCTGCGTCAGGTACGGGTGTCCGCCCGTCCAGCCAAGCACCCACTCCAGCACCCGCCGCCCCTCCTCGGGGGAATGGCCCAGCCCCTCGGCCAGCGGCGCCGCCTCCGCCAGGGTGAAGTCGGTGAGCTCCACCCGCTGCCCGAGGTTGAAGGGGGTGCGCGTCTCGTCCTGGATGAGGTCTCCCGGCGTGGCCACGCCCACGAGCACGAAGGAGAGCCGCTCCAGCTCGGGGTTGCTGGCCCGCGCGTTGTAGAGGTAGCGGATGGCGGCGTAGAAGTCGTCGGTGAAGCCCATGCCGAGCGTGGTGTCGATCTCGTCCACGAACACCACCACGCGCTGCTTCACCTCGGAGAGCACCACCTCTTCCAGGAAGCGCGTCATGCGCTGCACGGGCCCCTGGTCGCGATGGAGGCCCCACCAGTCCGTCACGTCCGTGCTCAGCTCGAGCTGCTCCTGGAGGACGACCAGCAGGCCCACGTACCACTGGTCCGCCGTCACCTGCTTGCCGATGCGCGTCAGGTCGATGATGACCGAGCGGATGCCCTCTTCGTAGAGCTGCTCGGCGGTGCGAACCATCAGGCTCGACTTGCCCATCTGCCGCGCCGTCAGGACGAAGGCGAAGGTGCCGGCCCGGCACAGCTCCAGCATCTCCGGGTCCGCTCGCCGGGCGAGGTAGACGCCGCCACCCGCCTGCACCGTTCCGCCCACTGTATACAGGCGCGTGTCGCTCACGCCGCGAGTATCTTCGGGCGCCGTCCTTTCTCCAAGCCTCCCCTTGCCCGCCCGGCTAACGGACGGCGGCGGAGACCTTCTTGAACTCGGGGGTCCCCGCGCACCCGAGCAGATCGAAGAGCGCGGCCTCCACGGTGACGATGTGGGCGCCCGCCTCGCGGCACATCTCCAGGCCCACCCGGCGATCCTCCGGGTGGCGCGACATCACGGCGTCCGCGCAGAGGAACGGGGTGAAGCCCTTCTCGGTCAGGTCGCGCACCGTCTGGAAGACACAGACGTGCGTCTCCATGCCGACGAGGAGGACCTGCTTGCGCTCGCCGAGCCGCGTGGCCACGTCCGGCACGCAGGCGGTGAAGTCGATCTTCTCCACGGCGGAGTAGCTGCCCAGCCGCATCTTCACCAGCGAGTGCGTGGGCCCCAGGCCCTTGGGGTACTGCTCGGTGACGATGATGGGCAGCTCGAGCGCCCTGGCGCCCTCGATGGCGGCGTTGGTGCGGTTGAGCACCCGGTCGAGCGCGTCCCGCTCCATGGCGGCGCACAGGCGCTCCTGGATGTCCACGACGAGCAGCGAGGCCTGGTCTCTCTTGAGGCGGAAGGTGGGCATGAAGGGAATCCTCTCGGTTGGGGCCCCAGCCTTCTCCGAAGGCCCGCCCACTCGTCAAGCACGCCCCACTGACCGTCGAGGGAGATTGACGCCCCCCCAACGCGTGACCAAGCTGGCGGGCATGAAGGGACATGCCCGCAACCTGATGACCGCGCCGGTGAAGTCCGTCTCCCTGGGGATGCCGCTGTCCGACATCGCCATCCAACTCGTCGAGGAACGCGTCAGTGGCGCGCCGGTGACGGACGAGGAGGGGCGCGTGCTGGGCATGATCAGCGAGCTGGACATCATGGCCGCCCTGCTCCGGGGCATGCCGCTGCGCACCCCGGTGGAGGACGTGATGACGTCGCCCGTGCACACGGTGAACGAGTTCGATCTCACCGACGAGGTGATGGAGCTCTTCCGCAAGCACCGCATCCACCACCTGCCCGTGGTGCGCGAGGAGAAGCTGTTGGGGATGATCACCCCCTCGGACGTCATCCGCTACCTGGCCGAGGACCTGCCCGAGAACGGCCGGATGGCCTGATCGGGTGTTGGGCCGGAGGGAGCGGCCGCTTCACCAGCGATCGTAGGTGAAGAGACAGTCGATGAGCTGGGCCTCACCAAGAGACCTGGTACCACACTCGATGTCGGGAACCGGAGTGAAGAGGGCGTGCTGCGGCAAGGGTTGAACGCCCAACTCCGAGCCCACCAGGGCTTCCACCTTGCCCGCGACGGATTTCGTCTCTGGCACGTCCTCGTAGAAGAGCCTGCGATTCCTCCACTTGCGGTCGAAAAGCTCGCGGAAGGAGCTATAGCGCACATACACAGGCGCCAGAATGCTGACGAGCACCACGACGGCTCGAACCTCCTGCCCTCCTCCCTGGAGTTGAGGGACCTCCGGGAGGTACACCCGGACACGCCAGCAGTTGTCATTGGAGAAGAGAGCACTCCAATCCTCCACACGGCAATCCGGCAGCGCTTCGGTCAGCATGGAAACCACGCGCTCCCAGGGCCCGGAGTTCCTCAACGCCTCCTGACGTGCCCTCACCAGCCGCTGGTACTGCTCCGACTCACTGTAGCCCTCGGCGAACTGCCTCATGTTGGCCGGGTAGTACTGGTGGATCAGCTCCATCAACTGGGGCGTGGATCCATCAACGGGCAGGTTCGAGGTCATAGGGCCTTGATAACACGAGCCCCGTCAACAGCCTCCCCCAGCACTTCCAACATTTCCGCCATGAATCGCTGACACAACTCCGCCGATAACAGCTCCTGGTGTTTCAATGTCCTCTCCGCGGCGATATCCGCTGCCCTCGCAGCCTCCCATTGCGCGAATTGATCAGTCACGACTCCGAGGTAATTGACCTCCGGCACCTGCACTTCGATGGGGCAGAAGACGTTCTTGCGAATACCTTGCTCAGTCACATGTAACAGGTGGATGACGACCCTTGCTGATTTCCATCCACCGGGTCCGGGAGCCCTCACGGGTACGATTGGCAGAAACTCGAATTGGGATGGAGAGATGCCTCCAGGCCCGCCAACGATGGACACACACGCGGACAAGCACAGCAGGGCCGTAACGGCCAATACGACAAAAGAGCGCTTCACGGAGGCCTCCGAGAGTGGAGTTGCCCGGGCACCCTACGCATGTCCCCTGACACCTCACGCCAGCCGCCGCGAGGAGCGCATACCTGGAACCGATTACTGTATAGGGCAGCGATGAGCGACTCCCTACACCTGGATGATTGGGGTGGCACCGGCCCGGTGCTGCACCTCGCGCACGCCAACGGCTTCCCCCCGGGCACCTACCGCAAGCTCATCGAGCGCCTCGCGACGCGCTACCACGTCTACACCCTGCGCAGCCGCGGCCTCGTGCCGGGAACGGACCCTCGCTCCCTGCGCGACTGGGAGGACATGGCCGATGACCTCGCCGGGGCCCTGCGCGCGCGCGGCCTGGAGGGCGTGGTGGGCGTGGGCCACAGCATGGGCGGCGTGGCCACGCTGCTCGCCTCGGTGAAGAACCCGGGCCTCTTCCGGGCCGTGGTGGCGTTGGATCCGGTGCTGTTCACGGGCACGCGCCAGTGGGTCATCCAGGCGGCGACCCTGCTCGGGCTGCGGAGCCGGATTCCTCCCGCGAGCCTGGCCCGCCGCCGCCGGGAAACCTGGGGCTCCCGAGAAGAAGCCGCCACGAGCTACCGCAAGAAGCCCCTCTTCCGGCGCTTCGACCCCGAGTGCTTCCAGGACTACATCACCCACGGCCTCACCGAGGTGCCCGGCGGCGGCTTCCGGCTCACCATCCCCACCGCGTGGGAGGCCCGCATCTTCGAGACCTCACCGCGCGGGGTGTGGCGGAAGCTGCGCGCGGTGAAGGTGCCCACGCTCGTGCTGCGCGGGAGCGACTCGGACACGTTGCTGCCGGCGGCCCTGGCCCGCGCCGGGAGCACCCTCCCCGGGGCCCGAGCCGAGGAGCTGCCCGGCACCCACCTCTTCCCGCTGGAGCACCCGGAGGAGTGCGCGCAGCGCCTCCTCACGTTCCTCGAGGAGGCGGCGCCGCACCGGGCGTGAGCGGGGCCCTCAGCAGGAGACGTTCTCCAGCGCGCGGAGCGGGATGACGTTGACGGGCCTGGCGGCCGCCACGCTCACCCCACCCCGGCCCAGGATGAAGGCCCGGGCCCGCCGGAGCTCCGGCAGCTGAGGATCCGCGTCACGCCAGCACGCCAGGAAGGAGGAGAAGGCGGAGGCCGCCTCGGCGAAGGAGCCCCGGGCGACGTGCACCTCGGCGAGGAGGAGCCAGGCATGGCCACTGCCGGGCCGCTCCTTCACGACGGCCTCGGCCAGCTCCACCGCCTTGTCCTCGCGGCCCCCGCGCATGCGCGAGCGGGCCAGCGTCTCACGGGCCGGGCGGGAGAAGGGAGAGGGCCCCGGCGCGCGCAACCGGCGCTCCAGCCGCATGGCCTTGATGAGCGAGGCCTCGGCCCGGGCGAAGTCGCCCTGACGCGCCTCCAGGGCGCCCCGCAGCTCGCAGGCCGCCAGCTCCACCACCCGGGCCACGTCGCGCGGGCACAGCAGGCGGTGCTCCGCCTTGCGCTCCTCGGACAGCGGCGGGTGCAGCGCGTCGAGCTCGTCACAGACGCGCTCCGCCTCCACCAGCTTGCCCGACTCGAGGGCGCGCAAGCCCCGGGCATACGCCTCCATGCCGGTGAGCAACCCCCGCTCGGCCACGCTCGACTCGGGCGACAGCTCCACGCGCAGGTCCGCCGCCGCGCGCCAGAAGCCGAAGCGCAGGTGCACGCTGGAGAGCGCACCGGCCGCGAACACGAGCGCCTGTCCGGAGTGCGGCGTCACCGACTCCACGCGCTGGCGCAGGCGGCGCGCCCAGGACTGGGCCTCGCCATACCGCCCCGCGTCGGCGCACGCCTGGACGAGCAGGCGCAGCGCCAGGCCCGCGGCGGGTGCGGCGGACTCGGGCAGGGACTCCTGGGAGAGCCAGGCGTCGTCCGCGGCCACCGCCGCCTCCAGCACCTCGCGGGCCTCGCGGATGTGTCCGGTGCGCAGCATCAACCGGCCGGAGCCGAGCAGGGCCGTGCCCACGCGAGGCGCCAGCAGCCGCAACCGCCGGGCGCTCTCCAGGGCCGCCTCGGGCCGGGCGCTCTCCCCCATCACCTGCACCCAGGCGTGGTGGACACCCTCGTGGTGGGGGTGCGTGCGCAGCAACTCGCGCAGCAGCGCCTGGGCATAGGGCTGGCCCGCGCAGGGACGCCCATCCGGCTCGTACCCATCCGCGAGGAAACCGGCGAGCAGCAGGCGCGCCTCGGCGTCCTCGGGGAACTGGTCGACGAGCGCCTCCATCTCCCGCACGAAGCCATGGCGGCCGTTGGCGGGGCCCTTGTCCGCGAGGAAGGTGGCCGCGACGATGTAGCGCTGCTCCACGTCCGAGATGCCCTCGCTGAGGGTGAGCGCCTTGTGGATGGCGTCCGCCCTGTCCGTCGCGAAGCGCGCGCCGGCCCCGCGCGTCAGGGCCAGGCCCCAGTACGCCATGGCCAGCTGGGGATCCCGCCGGGCCGCCTCCGCGAAGGAGCGCCGCGCCTCGGCGCCCCAACCGAGGTGCAGCAGGCGCAGGCCCTGATCGAAGTACGCCTGGGCCAGGGGCACCCGGGTGCTCACCTTCAGGTGCGCGCGTCCCAGCCCCTCGCGCAGCGGAGGCGTGGGCAGCTCCAGGTCGGGCACATCATCCCAGGGCATGGAGGGGAAGAGAGAAGGCTCCTCGGCTCGAAGGTGTCTCGTCAGCATGGTGACCTCACTCACGCCCCTGCGGGCGGGGAAAACGATTCGTCCACGACAGGCCGCTCCAGCGCCTCGACGCGCCCGGCCAGACGCCGCCACTCCACCGCCAACGACTCCGCGCTCACGGGCGAGGCCTTGGGCCGCGCCGCGAGGCACTCGTGCCGCCAGCCCGAGCCCATGAGCCCGAGCACCCACTCCTCGTACCCGGCCATCCACCGGGCCAGGGCCCGCACCGCGGTGCGCGCGGCGGACTGCTCGCCCGCGGAGACGGGTGCACGCGGGCTGCCGAGCCCCGCGGCCTGGAAGACGGGCCAGGTGACGCTCGCCTCCTCCACCAGGACGGGGGAGAACCCATCGCGCGGCACGTAGATGGACTCGCCGCACACGCGGCACAGCGCGCCGAAACCCCACAACGTGAGGGCCCCTCCCCCGGGCAACGCACCCGAGTAGGCGCTGGTCCCCTGCTGTCCCGCCGGAATGCGCTCGCGGGTGAAGCCATGGCGCAGCAGCAGGTTGTCCGCATGGGTGACATCGCGGCCGATGCACCACATGGAGACGTTGAACAGCCGCTCCCCGTCACGCCGCACGTCTGGCGGGAGGAGGTGGAGAAGGGAGGAGCCCATCCGCGTGTCTCCTCAGCTCGCCTTGGCCGCCGCGCCCTTGCGGACGGGCACTTCGCCGAACAGCGCCTTGAAGTCCACCGGCTGGCCGCCCTTCCTTGACAGCACGGCGTTCACCGCGCGCACCAGCTTGCCGCGCACCTTCGGCGGCAGGGGCTGGTCCTCGAGCGCGGCGGTCACCTGCTGCACGCTCACGCCGCGGCCGCTCTTCGGCTTGCCGATGCCCAGCTCCGCGTACGGCTTGCCCTGCTTCTCCTTGTCGCGCCGCTTGTCGGAGCGCTGCTTCGCGAGCTTGCGATCGTCCTCGGCGCGGGCCTCGAGCTGGCTGGACAGGCGCACCAGCGTCTCGGGCTTCAGCTGCTTCTCGTCCAGGAACTGCTTGAAGGTCCCCATGGTCATCTCCTGCGGAATCACGTGGAAGGAAAGGGAGCGGGAGGACAGCGGCACCTCCCGCTCCGGACTGCGGTTACTTCGAGCCGTGCGCGCCGAGCATCCGGCGGTGCTCCTCGCCCAGGCGCTCGTGCTCGCTCACCATGGACTTGTGCTCGTCACGCATCTTGCGGTGCTCCTCCTCCATGCGCTCGTGCTCGGAGGAAGCGGGCTTGCCCTCGCCGTGGGAGGCCTCGAGCTGACCGTGGTCGCCCACGAGCTTCTGGTGGGCCTCCACCACCGACTGGTGGCGGGAGAGCAGCTGCTCGTGCTGCGCCTCCAGGGCGTCGTGCTCCGCGTCGGGCGCGCTGCCCTTGAGCCGGTCGTGCTCGGCCACCCACTCACGGTGCTGGGCCTCCATCTTCTGGTGGGCCGCTTCCATCTCCTGGTGGTCCGCCTCCATCTTCTGGTGGGCGGCGGCCAGCTCGGGCTCCAGCGCCGTGGAGGACTTCGCGCACCCCGTCAGGGCCAGCACCGCGCCCGCGAACGCCGCCAGCAGCTTGCGCTCAGTGCGCATGGGCGGTCTCCTCGATGACCAGCGAGACACTGCTGTCGGCCGTGGGGCCGAAGGTCAGCGTGTACGTGCCCACCTGCAGCGGCGCCACGAAGCGGCCCTTGACCTCGGGGCACACGTCCGACTTCGTCGCGGACTCCTCGAACGACACCGTCTCGCCGGAGGCGCTGGTGACCTTCAGCGCGACGTTCGTGCTCAGGAAGAAGACATAGTCGGTGGCCTCGGCCGCCGCGAACGACACGGAGCCCACGTTGCCCCCGCTGCCCGCCGGCAGCGAAATGTCATAGCGCTTGTGGTCGTTGCTCACCGCGGGGAGCGTGCCCGTGGCCGAAGCGCTCGCACTCACGGCGGCGCCAGGCCCCTCCTGGAGGTGCTCGCACCCCTCGACATCGGCTTCATTGGCTTCAACGCAACCCGCGAGCAGCGCGCTCGACAGAAGGCAGGCGGACAACAACTTCTTCATCATGACGTGTGACTCCAGGTGTTGACGTGTTGGTGCTGCAATGCCCCCACGCTCCCGTCCCGGAAGACGGCTTGGGACACCCGGAACGTGGGGAAGGCGCGCGCACGGACGCACGGCGGGGTGGGCATGGCCTCACGCACCGGTGCCAGGAATTGGGACTCCGAGGGCGTGCATGGGCCAAAGCCATACACGGAGGGAGCTCCGCGGGCAGGTGTGCGGGCGATGCGCGAAGGGTGCTGAGAGGGATTGCGGACCCGCCCCTCTCCCAGGGGGAGAGGGAGGACGCGCTCCGAGCACCTTCACCCCGCTCCTCTCCCGAGAGAGAGGAAGGGCGTGCTCAGACCCGTGGCGGTGAGGACTTGGGGGCCAGGTGGAGCCATGCGACCTGGGGCTCCACGGCCACGCTGTCCGCCTCCAGCACCTGTCCCGGCAGGACGGGCGCTTCCGGCGGCAGCATCACTCCGGCCGGGGGCTGAACCACCCGGCGGAGGAAGACATGGGCGCAGTGTGCATCCGCGCCATGCACGGACACCTGGGCGTCCGTGCGGGTGATGCGCTCGTCCGCGAAGGACTCGCGCACCTTCAGCTGAGCGTTCCCCTGCCCGGCCGAGGCCTCGTGCACCATGTCCCCGTGCTCGATGCACGCGGCGTGCTGCACGAGGAAGAAGTGCGCCGCGCTTCCCAGGTACGCCAGCGCGCACAGGAGCACCAGCGGCAGCGCCAGCAGGCGGGGCCGTCGGTACAGCGCGGGCTCTTGGCGGTGGAGGCGGCTCACGGGAAGCACGGTTTCAGGGAAAACTACGATTGTGTCTATCTTTGTACGCGAGGGCGCCCCCGCGTGCAAGTCCAGACACGGCGGCGCCCCCGAATGACGCGATGAATCAGACGGCGTAGCCCATGGCGCCCGCCTTCACCGGCGCGTCCGGGTCGAGCATCACGTTGACGCACGCCACGGTGCCGCTGGCCAGGGCCCGCTCGAGCGCGGGGCGGATCTGTGACGGCTCCGTCACGAGCTCGCCGTGGCCGCCGAAGGCCTCCACCACCTTGTCGTAGCGGGTGGGAGCCAGCAGCGTGCCCGGCGACTTGTCCTCGCCGAACATCTGCACCTGCGGCAGGCGGATCTGCCCCCAGGCGGCGTCATTGCCCACCACGCACACCATGGGCAGCTTGAAGCGCAGCGCCGTCTCGAAGTCGAAGCCGTTGAGGCCGAACGAGCCGTCCCCCTGGATGATCCAATGCGTGCGCTCGGGGTGCAGCACCTTGGAGGCCAGGGCGAACGGCGCGCCCACGCCCAGGCACCCGAGCGGACCTGGATCCAACCACCGGCCCGGCCGGCGCAGCTCCACCACCTTGGCGGCCATGGCCACCCAGTTGCCGCCATCGGCGATGAACACCGGATCCTGCCCGGGCCCGTTGGCCACGTCCGACATCTCCTTGGCGAGCCGGTAGTGGTGGATGGGCTGGCTGTCGTCCTTCGTCCAGGCCTCCAGGTCGCGCTGCTTCTTCTGCTCGCGCTCGCGCAGCCCCGAGACGAAGGCCTCGCGCTTGCCCCTGGGCGCCGCGTCCGCGAAGGCGGTGAGCGCGCTGTAGCTGTCCGAGATGATGCCCACGTCCACCACGCGGTTGCGGCCCACCTCCGTGGGATCGATGTCCACCTGGACGATCTTCGACCCGGCGCTGAAGGTGGGCTCGGCGCCGTAGTTGAGCCGGAAGTCGAAGGGCGTGCCGATGACGAACACCAGGTCCGCGCCGCTCAGCGCCTCCTTGCGCGTGTGCTGGAAGAAGAGCGGATGGCCCGCCGGCAGACAGCCGCGTCCCGCGCCGTTGAGGTACACGGGAATCTGCGCCGTCTCCGCGAAGCGGCGCAGCGCGTCCCACGCCCCGTCCCAGTACACCGACGAGCCGGCGATGATGGCGGGGCGCTCGGCGGACTTCAGCAGCGCCATGGCCTCGTCCACCTTGCGCGGATCCGGCGCCTGCCGCGCATCCGTGCGGTAGCTCTTGGGAATCTGCAGGGTGTCCTCGTCCACGCCGTTGCAGAGCACGTCCCAGGCGAGCTCCAGGAACACGGGCCCGGGCCGTCCGGAGAGCGCCACGCGGAAGGCCTTGGCGAGGTACGCCGGCACCAGCTCCGGGGTGGGAACGCGATCCGACCACTTGGAGATGCGGTGGAAGAGGTCCACCTGCTCCATCTCCTGCAGCGAGCCGCGGCTCTGGTTGAAGATGGGGGCCGCGCCGCCCAGGAGGATCATCGGCGAGCTGGCCGCGTGCGCGTTGGCCACGCCGGTGAGCGCGTCCGTCACGCCGGGGCCGGCCGTCACCACCGCCACGCCCACGCCGCGCGTGACGCGGGCATAGGCATCCGCCGCGTGGGCGGCCGCCTGCTCGTGGCGCGTGTCGATGACCTGGATGCCCTCCTCCACGCACCCGGCGTAGATGGGGGCCACGTGCAGCCCCGAGAGGGTGAAGATGTGCCGGACGCCCTCCTTCTTCAGCATCCGTCCGACGAGCTGACCTCCGGTGACCATGCCCATGGCGTGTGTCCTCTCTCTGTAGGGAACCTCGGAAGTCCGGCATCATCGCCGAATCGGGCCGCCCGGGAAGCCCCTGGACGCCCGGCTGTTCACGTCGTAAGGATTCCCATCGTGCAAGAACTCCTGGAAGTGCTGCGCCGTCAGGCGATCCATTTCGGTCCCGAGCTCGCCCGTACCGCGTACGAGCGGGGACTGGCCGTGACCCAGAAGGACGGCTCCACCCGGCCCATCCCCGTCACCGCCACCCCCGTCATCCTCGATGCCGCGGAGATCCGCCGGCGGGCCACGCTCTCGGCGCACCTGGCCTCGGCCACGGTGAAGGTGACGCGCGCGGTGCTCGCCAGTGAGGAGAGGGAGCTGCTGCTGGGCGGCCTCTCTCCGCTGGAGCGCGAGCTCACCGAGCGCACCTTCAAGAACCTGGAGCGGCTGGCCACCACGCGGGTGGACTACTTCGTGGACACGAAGCCGCGCGCCCTCGAGGTCAACGCCACCATTCCGGCCATGCAGGGCTATTCGGACATCGCCGCGCGCACCTTCATCGAGGTGGTGGCCCGGCACTTCCGCTACCCCGAGAAGGCGCTCTACGCGGTCATCTCCGCCAACGGCAGCAACGCGCTGGCCCTCTACCGCGCCCTGCTGGACGGCTATGCGGCCGAGCGTGACGGCAGGATGCCGGAGACCCTCGCCCTGCTCTGCCGCCGCAACGACGCGCAAATCACCGAGCAGCGCTACCTGTGCGAGCGTTTCCGCGAGTTCGGCGCGGACGCGGACGTGGTGCACCCGGACGAGGTCTCCGGCGAGGAGCACTTCGAGGTGCGCGGCAAGCGGTACGACCTGGTCTACCGGCACCTCTTCACGCGGCGGTTGGAGGAGACGCCGGCCCCGTGGATCCAGGACTTCTTCGGCACGGTGCCGGGGCGCAAGGCGGTGCTGCTCAACCCGCCGGCCTCGCCGGTGGAGGTGAAGACGACGTTCGCCCTGCTCTCGCAGGCGCTGGTGGAGCCCGCGCGCGCCGAGGCCGCCGGCCTGACGCCCGAGGAGTTGGAGGCGGTGCGCGAGTCGGTGCCCTGGACGCGGCCCTTCCGGCACGGCCCCGGCGTGGGCCCGGACGGGCAGCGGGTGGAGGACCTGGTGGCCCTGGTGGTGGCGGAGCCCAGGCGCTTCGTCCTCAAGCGGTCCTGGGACTACGGGGGCCGGGCGGTGTACCTCGGCCGCTCGGTGGGCACTCCGGCGTTCGAGGAGCGGGCGAAGGCCGCCTACGGCACCGTGCCCACGTGGGCGGAGCTGTGCGAGCGCGCCGCGACGGATCCGGCGGGCGGCGGCTTCGTGGTGCAGGAGGTGGTGGAGACGACTCCCCAGGAGCACCTGCTGTGCGAGGAGAGCGGCGTGACGTCCCTGTCACTGCACGTGGACTACTCCGCGTACGCGTCGGTGGGCCTGGCGAAGCAGCCGGCCTGGGGCGGGGTGTGCCGGGGCTCCACCTCGGAGATCGTGAACATCGTGGGCGGGGGCGGCGTGCTGCCGCTCATCACCACGGAAGTGGCCCAGAAGCTCCTCATGGCCTGGAAGGCGATTTGAGCGCTCGCGGCGGACATCCGGGAAGGGATACGCCGCACGCGGGTTGAAGCTGCGTTATAAACACCGGTGCCGGGCGGGGAGACCCGTCCTGTCGCAAGGAAAGGACACAGAATTCTTATGGCTTGGGAATCTCCCGGGTTTCAGATGTCGCGCCCCATGGTGAGCGATGCCGCCGTGCAGGAGTCGCGGCGTGCGTTCATGTCGCGGGTGTATGGCTGGATGTTCGCCGGCCTCTCCGTGACGGGCCTGGTGGCGCTCTTCACGGCCGCCTCGCCGGAAATGGTGCTGAAGATCGCCCAGTTCCGCTGGCTGCTGTTCTTCGCGCAGCTCGGGCTGGTGTTCGCCCTGTCGGGCATGGCCGCGCGGCTCTCCGGCGCGGTGGCCGGAACGCTCTTCATGGCCTACTCCGTGCTCACCGGGCTCACCTTCTCGGTGCTCTTCTACGTCTACACCAGCGGCTCCATCGCCAATGCCTTCCTGATGAGCGCGGGTGCGTTCGGTGCGATGAGCGCCTTCGCCACCTTCACGAAGAAGGACCTGAGCGGCTGGTCCACCTTCCTCTTCATGGGGCTCATCGGCATCGTCATCGCCAGCATCGTGCAGGTGTTCGTGCAGAGCCCGATGATGAACTTCGTGCTCGGCTGCGCGGGCGTGCTCGTGTTCTCGGGCCTCACCGCGTACGACACCCAGAAGCTGCGCGAGATGCACGCCGACTCGGGCTACAGCTCCGCCGCCACGCTGAGCATCGTGGGCGCGCTGACGCTGTACCTGGACTTCATCAACCTCTTCATCTCGCTGCTGCGCCTGTTCGGCTCCCGCCGCAGCTAGGCTCCAGCACGCTGGATGAAGCAAGGAAGGCGGTGGGCCCCCGGGCCCGCCGCCTTTTTTCTTGGGAGCGGGCGGACTAGCCTCGCCGGCATGTCGAACGACCATCGGCAGCCGAAGGGTGACAGCGAGCTGGAGCTGGACTGGAAGGGGCGCACCGCGCCGGAAGAGCGTGTGCAGCCGACAGCGCTCGCCGAGCCGGGCGCGGGCCGTGGGGCGCCAGGAGACATCCGCTACATGGGCCCGGAGGTCCGTGACGCGCTGGGCCCCCTGCTGGAGGGCTCCAGCCTGAGCATCCGGCAGATCCACGAGTGGGCGGAGATCCTCGTGGGTTGGGAGACGGGCAACCGCTACGAGGCCATCGATCAGAATGGCCAGTTCATGCTGTACATCGGCGAGACGGGTTCGGGCTGGGGCAACGCGCTGCTGCGCAACTTCTGGCCCTTCCGCCGGGTGGAGCTGGAGTTCATGACGAAGGGGGGCACGCTCGCCCTGCGCCTCGAGCAGCCCTGGACGTTCTTCTTCACGTACGTGGAGGTGAAGGCCTGGGACGGGCGCCTCATGGGCATCATCCAACAGCGCTTCGGGCTGCTGCACCGCACCTTCGATATCTGCACGCCCGGGGGGGCGGTGCTGGCCACGCTGGAGGGCCCGCTGTGGCGGCCGTGGACGTTCCGCGTGAAGCAGAACGGCCAGGAGGTGGCCACCATCCGCAAGAAGTGGAGCGGGCTGGCCCGGGAGATGTTCACCGACTCCGACTTCTTCGGCGTGGAGTTCCAACCGGGCCTCACCGACCCCCGGCTGCGCCAGCTGGTGCTCGCCGCCGCGCTGATGGTGGACCTCTGCTACTTCGAGGAGCGCAGCCGCAGCGGCAACGTGTTCGACTTCCTCAACATCTTCGACTGAGCGGGGCCTACTCCCCGGCCTTCTTGCGCGAGAACGGCATCAGCAGCCGCTCCACGGGCTGACCGCCCACGAGGTGCTCGTCGACGATGGCGGGCACGTCCTCGGGCTTCACCCCGCCGTACCACGTGCCCTCGGGGTAGACGACCACCGACACGCCGAACGCGCACGTGTCCAGGCATCCAGCCGCGTTGGCCCTCATCTGCCCCTTCATCCCCCGCTTCTCCAGCTCCTCCTTGAAGCGGGCGCGGACCTCTTCGGCGCCCTTGGTGGCGCAGCAGCCCTTGGGGTGCCCATCCGGGCGGCGGTTGGTGCAGACGAATACGTGACGCTTGAAGGGGGGCATGTCGTCCCCTTAACGCGCCTTTCGTCCAAAAGCGACTAACCCGCCCGTGACGCTCCTGCCCCTTTCTTGCCACGAGGCCTGGCGGGCCGGACGATCCATGCACAGACTCACAGCAAACATCCGCTAGTGATCATCGGCCTTTTCGCGGGAGTGACACTACATGACTCGTCATCACCTGACGATCCACTGCACGAACGGCTGCGCAAGAGAGTTGATCGCCAGCCGGGCAGGCTTTAGATCGCCACCCCCGACCCGCTTCCGGACCGGGGGCGGAGAGCCGGACGTGGACCGTCCAATCGGTCACACTCCCCTATCCATAGGTGGTGCAATGGCGGCGGACACTAGATCTGGGGGGCCTAGAACCTTGACGAGCCCGGATCGAAGATCGTACCTTTGCCTACCTAGCCGCCGAGCCAGCAGCCAGGCGGAATCCCAAAAAACAAGAGATTGAACCATCGCCACGCACCTCGCCCCACCGGGGCGGGACGTGTCGAAACGAGATCACTCGATCCCGAGAGATCTCGCGGGCTTGGCTTTTTGCAAATTTTGCAGTCATACGTTGGGTGAAAGCAGTGGGAGGGACCATGGAACGCGACCTGAGCGCCACGGCAGCAGCAATGGACGGTAAGGAGACGGTGGCGGGGCTGAAGACGAGAGCCCCGGCTGGCGGACTGACGGTGGAGCGCGTCTTCACGACGCCGGGGGTGGATCCCGCGGACGAGCTGGCGTGGGAGCTGAGGACGGCGTCGATCTCGGGCGAGGACGGCAAGTCCGTGTTCGAGCAGAAGAACATCGAGGTGCCCAAGTCCTGGTCCATGCTGGCCACCAACGTGGTGGCGTCGAAGTACTTCCGTGGGACGCCGGGGACGCCGGAGCGAGAGACGAGCGTGCGGCGGCTGGTGGGCCGCGTGGTGGACACGCTGACGCGCTGGGGCGCCGAGGGCGGCTACTTCGCCACGGCGACGGACCGGGACACGTTCCACGCGGAGCTGACGCACCTGCTGCTGCGGCAGAAGGCGGCGTTCAACTCCCCCGTCTGGTTCAACGTGGGCGTGGAGGAGCACCCGCAGTGCTCGGCGTGCTTCATCAACTCGGTGGGGGACTCCATGGAGTCCATCCTCGGGCTGGCGAAGACGGAGGGCATGCTCTTCAAGTACGGCTCGGGCACGGGCAGCAACCTGTCCACCATCCGCTCGAGCAAGGAGCTGCTGGCCGGTGGCGGCACGGCGTCCGGCCCGGTGTCCTTCATGAAGGGCTTCGACGCGTTCGCCGGTGTCATCAAGAGCGGCGGCAAGACGCGGCGCGCGGCGAAGATGGTCATCCTCAACGCGGACCACCCGGACGTGCTGGACTTCATCCGGTGCAAGTCCAACGAGGAGAAGAAGGCCTGGGCGCTGATCGAGGCCGGGTATGACCCGAGCTTCAACGGCGAGGCGTACTCGTCGGTGTTCTTCCAGAACTCGAACAACTCGGTGCGCGTGACGGACGAGTTCATGCGCGCGGTGATGAACGACAGCGCGTGGACGACGCGGGCGGTGCGCGATGGGCGTCCCATGGACACCTTCAAGGCGCGCGAGCTGTTCCGGGAGATCTCCGCGGCGGCGCACCTGTGCGGTGATCCGGGCCTGCAGTTCGACACCACCATCAACACCTGGCACACCTGCTCGAACACGGACCGCATCAACGCGTCCAACCCGTGCTCGGAGTACATGTTCCTCGATGACTCGGCCTGCAACCTGGCGTCGCTGAACCTGATGCACTTCCGCACCATCGACGGCGACTTCGACGTTGCCGCCTTCAAGCACGCGGTGGACGTGGTGCTGCTGGCGATGGAGATCATCGTCGGGTTCTCCAAGTACCCGTCGGAGAAGATCACCCAGAACAGCCACGCGTTCCGGCCGCTGGGCCTGGGGTACGCGAACCTGGGCGCGCTGCTGATGGCCACGGGCCTGCCGTACGACTCGGACGCGGGCCGCAACTACGCGGCGGCCATCACCTCGCTGATGTGCGGCGAGGCGTACGCGATGAGCGCGCGGATGGCCGGGAAGATGGGGCCCTTCGCGGGCTACGCGAAGAACGAGGAGCCGTTCCTCGGCGTCATCCGCAAGCACCGCAAGGCGGCGTACAACGTGTCGCCCGAGGGTGTGAGCGCGGAGCTGTTCGAGGCGCAGAAGAAGGCGTGGGACGAGGCGCTCGCGCTGGGCACGGAGTCCGGTTACCGGAACAGCCAGGTGACGGTGCTGGCGCCCACGGGCACCATCGGCTTCATGATGGACTGCGACACGACGGGGATTGAACCGGACATCGCGCTCATCAAGTACAAGAAGCTGGTGGGCGGCGGCATGCTGAAGATCGTCAACCAGACGGTGCCGCAGGCGCTGGAGAAGCTGGGCTACCCGCAGACCCAGTCCCAGGACATCATCACCTACCTGGACAAGCACGAGACGATCGAGGGCGCGCCGCACCTGAAGCCCGAGCACCTGCCGGTGTTCGACTGCGCCTTCAAGCCGGCGAAGGGCCAGCGCAGCATCCACTGGATGGGCCACCTGAAGATGATGGGGGCGACGCAGCCGTTCCTGTCGGGAGCCATCTCGAAGACGGTGAACATGCCGTCGGACGCCACGGTGGAGGACATCGAGAAGGCGTACATCGAGGCGTGGAGGATGGGCCTGAAGGCGGTGGCGGTGTACCGCGACGGGTGCAAGCGGACGCAGCCGCTGAACACGTCGAAGGAGAAGGTGAAGGACACGAAGGCGGCGGTGGCCGAGCCGGCGCTGGCGGCGGTGAAGGACGCCAACGCGATGAGGAGGCGGCTGCCGGACGAGCGTCAGGCGATCACGCACAAGTTCTCGATTGGTGGCCACGAGGGCTACCTGACGGTGGGCATGTACGAGGACGGGACGCCGGGCGAGCTCTTCTGCGTGATGGCGAAGGAAGGCTCGGTGGTGAGCGGGCTGATGGACAGCTTCGCCACGGCGGTGTCGCTGGCGCTGCAGTACGGGGTGCCGCTGCAGGTGCTGGTGGACAAGTTCAGCCACACGCGCTTCGAGCCGAGCGGCTTCACGGGCAACCCGGCGGTGCCGATCGCCAAGTCGATCGTGGACTACATCTTCCGGTGGCTGTCGCTGAAGTTCCTGCCGAGCGAGCAGGCCGACGGCGTGGAAGAGGCGGTGGAGAAGCAGGTGGTGGCGGAGCCGGCGGTGAAGCCGGTGCAGGTGACGGCGGTGGCGCTGCCGATGTCGACGCCGCGCAAGACGTACCTGAACCAGGCGGACGCGCCGCCGTGCCACACGTGCGGCGAGATCATGGTGCGCAACGGGGCCTGCTACAAGTGCAGCAACTGCGGCACGACGAGCGGTTGCAGCTGAGCCCCGGAGCCCACTGATCCATCTCATCCCAATATCCCCTCTCCCTCCGGGAGAGGGACGGGGTGAGGGTATCGGAAGAACTCGGGTTCAACCCACTCCCCTCTCCCTCTGGGAGAGGGACGGGGTGAGGGTCTACGCGAAGCCCGGACATGAACCCACGAGTCAAAGAGGCTCCGGTACACACGTACCGGGGCCTTTTCGTTCACATCAGCCCCCCGCAGCACAGGAACACCATGGCCTTTAGGGCCGCAATGTTGCGAAAGCCATACGCCCGGCGGATGACGAGTCGAATCTTGTTGTTGAGCCCCTCCACCACGCCGTTGCTCAACCCCGTCTCGCTGTAGGCGACAATGCCTTGCTTGTGCTTGCGCACTGCTTGAGCAGGTACGCGCGGTACAGCCGCCTGTTGAGCCGCCGCACCTCGCGCAGCTTCTCCCCCTGCCGCAGGGTGTAAAGCAACAGCAGAAACGACCCCCTCGCGCCACTAACGTTGAACCCTTGGTTCAGCGCACAGCACCCTACCTCGCGTGCCCCGAGCCTGCGGTACTGTGCAGGTCAGGATCGCTTTCGCGAGTCGCTACGCGCCTCTGGACAGCGACTTCGTCGCGGGCAGTGGGCTGACTGTGTGAGGTCAGAGGCCTCACAGCAGGTGGGTTGGGGGTCAGAGTTACTGTCGCCGAGGGGGGTCAATCTTCCTATCGCCTGACACCACCACACCTCGGAACTCGAAGCGGGCACCTCGTACCCGTATGCCACTGACGCCCAGCAGCCTCTCCACCCGACCCACGCCACCGCCCGACTCTCCTATAGTTATGGTGCTGTCCGTTCCTCCCCTGCCCATACCGGGGCAGCGTGTTGTGCAAGGCAGTTGCCAGCGATGGCTCACAGGAACGCGGCCCTCAGCGTCTCATGTCGGTCGTCTTTCGTCGTGAAACACCAACACCATCCATCGGGGAAACCCATGAGCGCAACAGAAGAGCCCCTTTTATGAGGGAATGCCTCAAATCACGAGAGAATGCCTCAGATTACGAGGGGATGTCTCAAATCATGAGAGGATGCCTCAAATCACGAGAGGATGCCTCAAATCACGAGAGGATGTCTCAGATTATGAGGGGATGTCTCAACCTGACAACAACCACGACGAAGCGAACGCAGTCAGGGCATCAACCCGATGGGGTAGTGTGATTGTCGCCAAGGGATAAAAAGTGGTTGACGCCAAGTATGTAAGCATTCATACAGCGAGAGAGGAAGGTTCATGGTTGGTCCTCAGGAGCAAACGTCTTGAAAAAGCAGTACACGCGGGGCTCTCGACCCTGTCTTCGGTGGTGTACGGCCATTCTGGCCATGGTTGCTTTGGGCTGTGGTTCGCCGCAACTGGAAGAAGATATCATCTCGGACGCGATGTTCACGGCGAAGCCGCAGGAACTCGCAGCCGTGACAGTACCGGAAATGGTGGCCGCTGGGTCCTACCATTCCCTGATGTTGGGCAAGACCGGGCAGGTGCAGGCCTGGGGCCAGAACCAGTACGGACAACTCGGGTTGGGAATCAGTGGGCTCATCGTCCCCATCCCCACTCCGGTGTCGGGTCTGCCTGCGGCGAAGGCCATCGCCGCCGGCATTGGCCACTCACTTGCCCTGGACCTGAACGGTCAAGTGTGGGTCTGGGGCCAGAATGCCTCCGGGCAGGTGGGCATGGGCAGCGTCGGAGGCACGGTGCTGATTCCCACGAAGGTGGAGGGGCTGTCTGGCATTCGGAACATCGCGGCGGGTGGCAACTACTCACTGGCCTTGGATGGGGCCGGCCAAGTGTGGGCCTGGGGACAGAATACAGCCGGACAGGTGGGAACGGGCGCCGCCAGTGCTTCGGTGCCCTCGCCCGTGAAAGTGGCCGGAATTCCGGCCATCCGCGCCATTGCCGCCGGAGTCAACCATGTGCTGGCATTGGACACAGGCGGTGGCGTCTGGGCCTGGGGGTTGAACACCTCCGGCCAAGTGGGGACTGGCGCCACCAGCAGCGCCGTGTTCGTTCCGACACGGGTGACGAGCCTACCCCGCGCCGTAGCCATTGCCGCGGGAGCAGGCCACTCGCTGGTGATTGATGAGCAGTTCGGCAACGTGTGGGCGTGGGGCCAAAATAGCGTCGGGCAGCTGGGCAGCGGTGGTACCAGCACGACTCCCACGCTGGTTCCCATCCCAGTGAGTGGGGTAACCGCTGCCGCGTCCATCGTCGCCGGCCACTACTTCTCCATGGCCAGGATGGGGAACGGTTCCGTGATGGCTTGGGGACAAAACATCTATGGCCAGCTTGGTAACGGCAAGACGGAGAACAGCGCCGTGCCCGTGGAGGTGGCAGGTCTGGGTGATGCGAAGGCGATTGCTGCCGGTGCCCAGCACTCGTTAGCGGTGCGTCCGGGTTGTCCGGTGTGGGCCTGGGGCAACAACGGTCAGGGCCAACTCGGCGATGGGACCGGTCTCAGCAGCGGGACGATGGTGCAAAGCCAGCTCTTCAACACCTTTTACTTCGATGGAGATGGAGACGGTTTCGGCGATCAGTATATCGCAGAACAGGCCTGTACGCCGTCGCCTGGTTTCGTGGAGGAGGTGGACTGCGATGACTACTCGCCGACCACCCACCCTGGTGCGGCCGAGGTGTGTAACGGCGTCGATGATAACTGTAATGGGACCGTGGACGACGGCAACCCGGGAGGCAACCTGGTCTGCTCGACAGGTCTCAAGGGCGAGTGCGCCGCGGGAACGACCGCTTGTTCCAATGGCCGCGTGCTTTGCGTGCAGAACAATGTGGCATCCACTGAGCGGTGCGACGGGTTGGACAATGACTGTGATGGAGAGCGCGACGAAGACAATCCGGGAGGCATGCAGACCTGCTCAACGGGGAAGCTGGGTGTTTGCGCCGCTGGCGTGACCTACTGCACCAGCAGCGCGCTCCACTGCGTGCAGACAGTGGCTGCATCCAGTGAGGTCTGCGACGGTCTGGACAACGACTGCGATGGCGTAGTGGATGAGGATCTACTACTGCAGACGTGGTACCGCGACGCAGACAGCGATGGGTATGGAAACCCGAGCAGTTGGATACAGAACTGTCGGCAACTCGCGGGCTACGTCGCGAACGCTCTGGACTGTAACGACGGGAATGCTGCCATCAGGCCAGGTGCGGCAGAGGTCTGTGATGGCCTGGACAACGATTGCGATGCTCAAGTGGATGAGGGCGTGAAGACGACGTTCTACCGGGATGCGGATGCGGACACCTACGGAGCGACGGGTACGACGACGCTGGCGTGCTCCAAGCCCACTGGGTATGCCACTCGCGGAGGCGACTGCAACGACTCAAACTCAAGCATCAAGCCTGGAGCCACCGAAGTATGTGATGGGAAGGACAACGATTGTGACGGGAATGTCGATGAAGGCGTGAAGACGACGTTCTACCGGGATGCGGATGCAGACACCTACGGAGCGACGGGTACGACGACGCTGGCGTGCTCCAAGCCCACTGGGTATGCCACTCGCGGAGGCGACTGCAACGATTCGAGTTCTGCTTACCATCCAGGGGCCTTTGAGCCGTGCGGTGGTCGAGATTACAACTGTGATGGAAGGACTGTGAGCTGCCCCATCGACGACGGTCCTGATTACTGAGCGTCAGTTGAGCGCTCCTTGCCATCATCGGGGGCGCCAATTCCTGCTCCGCCATCTTTCGCTTGCGCAGCTGCTGGGGTGGCAGCACATCCTGTGTCTACTCACCCCAGTCAAACAGCGTCCTGGCACTTCAGTGACTCGCGCGTTGGAGGTGAAACGCCCATTGCAGGACGTCACCACACACCTCTCCTTCACCGGGCTGGAACCCTTACGGCGCATAGCCTCCCTGATGCCTTCACCGCAGGCGAACCTCACGAGGTTTCATGGCGTCCCCGCGTCAAGCGCGCAACTCCGACTATTTCTGCTCATCCAAAGGACCATCGGCAGCGTGAGGATTCAAGACGTCGGCCGCAGAGGTCCTCGACCCAGAGGTTCGGCCATGGACCGCATCACCGGCCCACTGAAGATCAAGCCACTCCACGCCGAGGTTGCCCACGTCATCTGACGGGCTGACCTAAGGACTCCGGCGCAAATTAAACGACCAATGATATGGCATTGTTCCGCTGTGCGGCGATGCTTGAAGTTGGTCAACTAATTTACGCCAGAGTCCTAACCCTCGATATCGGGCAGTGGGCGCAGCCACCGTGCATCAAAGGGAGAAGATGCCCGCTGTGTCCCCGAGGCGCGCTGGAGCACGCGCAGCACTCCAGCCGGGTCACACGCATACAGGCCCGAGTTCCAGGCGGGGTTCAGTTCCACCACGGCCCACCCGCGTCCCTCCATACGCCCCACATCGAGGACGACCGCGGGAGGAAACGAGTCCCCTGCCCTCGTGATCACTTCCGAGGCAAAGGCCCTCGCCGCGTCCAGATCAAACCCAGCCCGTGGGAGTTCCTCGCGCTCACCCATCCAGGCATAAGGGCTCGCGGTCACGACCTGGCCCTCGAGCACGAAGCAGCGGTACTCGTCGAGCCAGCGCACGGGCTCGGCGGTCAGCACGGGCAGACTGTCTTCTAGAATTTCAGAACCAGGAAGCGCCTCGGCGGACGGGTAGACCGCCGCGCGGAATTGCTTCTCATCCGCGGGTTTGACGAATCGCGGGAAGCGCTCACTCCGAGCCGCGCCGAGCGTGGTGAAGCGCACGTCCCGGCGCACATGCTCCGCGGGCAGCAGCGACAGCGTATCAGCGGCGGGTTCGAGCAGTGCCAGCCCCAACCTCTTCCCGACGGTATCCGTCAGCAACGACTCGCCGTAGAAGACGAGCTCCTCCTCGGCCAGCCGGGCGGGAGGACGCCGATCGTGCAACCGATGCACGCGCCATGAGAGGCGCGAGGACTCCGTGGCGAGTGCAATCGAATCGTCACTGAACCGCGGCGAGAGCAGCAGGACGGGCACGGACGCCCCCGATCTCAAGACGAGGCGTCGTGCAGCCGGCCGTAGGCCTCGGAGGCCGCGGAGAGCAGCTGCTCCAGCTCATCGAGCTCCTCGGCACCGAACGGAGAGGGCCCGCTGTCGAGGACGACGAAGCCCACCGTACGCTGGTGCAGGCGGATGGGCGCGGCCATCAAGTGCGAGAACGACTCGCCCAGGGCGGCGAAGAGCTGCTCGTCCACCGGGCTCTCCGGCACGCTGGAGACGACGGCCCTGCCCCCCGCCGCGGCCATGGCCAGCAGCGAGGGCGCCTCGAGGTCCACCTGCAACGCCGAGACCTCGTGCTTGTCGCTGCCCGGACCGTAGCCTCGGCCCACGCGGGCGTAGCCGAACGTCTCGCCCAGCAGGAAGCCTCGCGGGAAGCGCCCCTGGCAGTAGTCCAGCAGCACCTTGCCCAGCTCGCCCCGGGTCGTCGCCTGCCGCAGGGCCTCGAGCGACTCCTGGAACTGCACCAGCTGGATGCGCTCCGAGTCCACAACCGGAGCACTCCGCGGAGCTGCCGTGCTGTCGTCCTCCCATCCGGCGAAGCGCTCCTCGGGCGGTGCACTCGCTTCTGGCTCCTCGGGGGGCGGCTCGGCCGAGGGATCCCAGGTCGGGATGAACTCGTGCACGGACGCCAGGGGGACCTCCCCTTCCGCCTCGGAGACGCCCGCCTCGGTGGGGCTGGCCTCGTCCGACGAGAAGTCCACCTCGATGGCCCGCCGTGTCCAGGGAGGCGAGGACTCGGCACCCGCCGCGGCGTCCGCCGTCTCCGACTGGCGCCAGTCCATGAGCTCCAGGTGCGACGCCACCTGCATGTCTCCAGCGGGCTCCGAGGGGAGCTCAACGGGCTGCACGGTCACGGTCCGGGGCCTGCGCTCGGGAGACGCGGGGGCCGGCTCCGCGACGGGCGCGGGCGCCACCGGGCTGGCCGAGAGGGGCTCACGTGCCGGAGCAGGCGTCCCGGAAGGAGGCACCGCGACAGGGGCCACGAACTCCGCCTTCTTCGGCGCCTGCGCGGGAGCCGGAGCACTGGGCGTGGACTCGACCTTCGGAGACGGCTGCGCGTTGGCAGCGGGGGCCGCGGGCGCCAGGGAGGGAGCAGTGGGGGGCTCCTCCGCCAGCAGAGGAACCGCTCGCTTCTCCTGCTCCGGCTCGGCGTCCAGTGTCGGGAAGGGTGCGTCCTTGAGCGTGACGGGGAAGGAGATGGTCTGAGTCGAAGGCGGAGCCGCGGACGCCGGAGCCTGCGCGAAGGCAGGAGCCGAAGCCACCGGAGGAGCCACCACGGGCGCTGGCGTGGAGGGAGCCTCGGGCTTGCGAGCGATGTCCGGAGAAGCCGCCACGGGCCTGGACTCGGGCGCGGGCGCGGGCTGAGCGGGAGGCGTGCTCTGGGCCGGCCCCGGAACCGGAGCGGACGGAGCGCTTCCAGGCATCGCGGCCTGCGGCGCGGTGGGCGTGGACTGCGGCGCGGCGGTCACGGGAGCGGCTGGAGCCCGAGGTGCCACGGGAGCGGCGGGCTGAGGCACGGGGGCGCGCGCGGGCTGCGGAGCCGCCACACCCGGAGCCGCCGCCTTGGGAGCGGGCACGGGCTGAGGCGACGCACCCGCTCCCGGAGCCGTCGCGGTGGCCGAGGGAGCCGTCGCCGGAGCAGCGCCAGCAGGAGGCACCGCCCCACCCTGCGCCGGCGCGGGAGCAGGAGCCCCCGGGAGCGGCGCTCCCACGGGAGCGGGACGAGCCACGGCGCCCGGAGGAGGAGCGCCCACGGGAGGACGCGCCCCAGCGGGAGCACCGGGAGGAACCTGAGCACCAGGAGCAGCAGGCGCCCCCGCGGGAGCCGGAGGACGCACGGCCTGCGGCGGAACCTGGCCCGCGCTCGCGCCTGGAGCCGGTGCGGCGGCACTCGGGGCTCCCGGCTGAGCCGTGCCCGGAGCGCTCCGAGGCATCATGCCCGGAGGCAGGTTCTGCCCGGGCGGCTGCGCGGGGCCAGCCACGCCCGGAGTGGCACCCGCGGGCTTCGCGGCCACCGGTGCTCCCGGCTGGGGAGGCGTCGAGGGAGCCGGACCCGCGGGCGGCTTCGCCACCACGGGCTGCGCTGCGGCACCCGGCAATCCAGGCGCTCCAGACACGCCAGCGGGAGCCGCCGGACGCGGAGGCACGGTCGCGGAGGGCGGAGCCCCTGGCGCGCCCGGTGCCCCAGGGGCTCTCGGCGCGGCAGCGGCCTGAGGAGCCGCGGCTCCGGCCGGCGAACCAGCGGGCGCGCCCGGCCCGGCGGCAGCGGCGGGAGACGGAGCAGGTGCGGCGCCAGCCGGTGCACTCCCCGGCGCGCCAGACGAAACGAGCGGACGAGGCGCCACGGCCCCGGCCGGAGCACTCGCAGGAGCCCCTGGCACCGGAGCACCGCCCACGGGCGCCGGAGGCCTCGGAGCCACGGCGGCACCGGGCGCGGCACCCGGAGCGGCGGGCGCACCCACCACCGGAGCGGAAGCAGGCTTCGCGGCAACACCGGGGGCCGCGGCGGGAGCCACGGGCGAGGGCCGCATGCCCGGGGGCTGGCCCGCGGCGGACGCCGCTGGAGGGTGGATTCCAGGGTTGGAACCCGGAGCGGGACCCACGACCGGCGCGCCGCCGGGACGCGGAGCACCGGCGACAGGAGGCTGCGCCGCACCCGGAGCCACGGGAGCCGGAGCCCCCGGCGCCACGGGCCGCGCGGGAGCGGCCGGAGCCGGCTGGGCCGAGGCGGGCGTGGGCGTCAGCGGGGACAACGACGTGGGCCGCTGCGCGACGGGAGCCCCCTGCCCCACCGCGGGCTTGGGCTGACCCGGACGCACGGGGCGTTGCGGCTTGGGGATGCCGTAGCGCTTCTCCAGCAGCTCGAAGAGGCGCAGCTCGGGAAGAATCGCCGGCACGATGCGCATGCCCGTGGCGAAGCCGAGCCCGTCCACGTGCTTGGGATCCTGCGGATTCACCATGGCCACGCGCAGGCGGCGGCCCTCGAGGGCCAGCGGGAACGCCAGGTGGTTGCGCACCTGCTCGGGCTTGAGCAGCGCGATCGTCTCGGCCGTCACCGCCTCCAGCTCCGCGTCCGCCGCGAGCGGGAAGTGGTACGTGTCCGCGAGGGCCTGCCCCAACGCGCCCAGGTCGAGCAGTCCCAGCTCGACCAGGTTGGTGCCCAGGCTGCCGCCGTAGATGAGTTGCGACTTCAGCGCCTCATCCAGCTGCGCCTGCGTGATGAGGCCCTTGCGGACCAGATGCGCTCCGAGCTGTTGTTCAGCCATGCGCCCCGGATACTAGACCGGTCCGCCCTCGGGAGCGCAGGAGTCTCGGCCCCGGGCGTGCGGCAGCCCACACACCCGCCCGGACGCTCTGCGAGCTAGTAGGCGTTCTTCGACAGGAAGCCGCCCAGTGCAGTGCGGATGAGAATCTTCAGGTCCATCAGCAGTGACCAGTTCTCGATGTAGTACAGGTCGTATTCAATCCGCTTCTGGATGGACGTCTGCCCGCGCAGGCCGTTGATCTGCGCCCAGCCGGTGATGCCGGCCTTGACCTTGTGGCGCAGGTGGTAGCGGGGAATCTGCTTCTTGAACTCCTCGATGAACACGGGCCGCTCGGGGCGCGGGCCCACCAGGCTCATGTCCCCCATCAGCACGTTGAAGAACTGGGGCAGCTCGTCGAGCGAGTACTTGCGCAGGAAGGTGCCAATCGGCGTGCGCCGGGGGTCGTCCTTGCTGGCCATCCTGGCGCCGGAGGACTCGGCGTCCACGCGCATGGTGCGGAACTTGAGGATGTGGAACGTGTCGCCGTCCAGGCCCATGCGCTCCTGGGCATAGAGCAGGGGCCCGCGGCTGGTGAGCTTCACCGCGATGGCCACGGCCAGCATGATGGGGGCGCTCACGGCGATGGCCACCAGCGCGAAGAGGATGTCGAAGACGCGCTTGGCCACCATGTTCCAGCCGGACATGGGATCGCCCTGGAGGCTGATGATGGGCAGCCCGCCGAACTCCTCGAGCCCGCCGTACAGGGTGACGTACTGGTAGAGGTCCGGCACCACCTTCACGTCCACGGTGCGCAGCGCCAGCTGCTCCATGAGCGGCTTGACGGCGGCCTGCTCCTCGAGCGGCACGGCGATGATGACCTGGTCCACCGGGTGCGCATCCAGCACGGCGTCCACGTCCTTGACGAGCCCCAGCACGGGTACGCCGCGCACCTGCTGGCCCACCTTCTCGGGGCGCAGCGTGAGCACGCCGGCCACGCGGAAGCCCAGCTCCTTGTGGCCCTCGACCGTCTCGATGACGCGCTGGCCCAGCTCGCCCGCGCCGATGACCAGGATGGACTTGAGGTTGAAGCCGCGCCGGCGCACCTCGTTGAGCACCCCGCGCAGCACCAGCCGCACCGCGGACACGCCCACGAACGAGTAGGCGGCGATGAAGGCCAGCATCAGACGCGAGTAGCGCTCACGGGTGAAGTACGTGAGGGCCACCACGATGAGGGTGGCCATGATGGTGGCCTTGAAGACCTCGAAGACCTCGCCGATGTGCGTGCGCGCCCGGTTGGTGGCGTACAGCCGCGCCTGCCGGTAGGTGACGGGGAAGACGATGAGCACCGTCGCCAGCGACAGCAGCGTCTCCTCCACGGCGGGCAGGCCGTAGTAGACGGGGATGGGGCCCTCGAAGCGGCTGACGTAGGCGAGCGCGAACGCCAACGTCAGCATCACCACGTCGGCGGCGACCTTGATGGACGTATAGAAGCGCTGGAACCGGTTGAACACGCGGGCCTCCTTCTGTGGCCTGCAAGACGCTCGGCCGCGACCTGCAATCGTCGCACCCCGCTCCCACGCGCCGTCCGGTAGCGGACAGCCCATGCGGCCGGGTGGGCTCCTACCATGAAAATCGCCCGGAATCCAAGGGGTTGCCCGGGCTTGTGGCCAACGGTGCGAGCCCCGGAGACGGAGGCGGGCCCCTCGGAAAAAGCGCCCACCCCGACACCGGTGTCAGGGGTCTCAGGGGACGGCGGCCCGGCGGGCGGGGACGGACGGAGCGCCCATCAGCGCGTCCACCTCGGCCTGTACCGAGCGCAGGAAGGTGGCGCGGCTGAAGCGCTCGGCCTGGGCGCGGGCGTCGGCGGGCTGGAAGGCGGGCTCCCACTGCTCGAAGCGGCGCACGGCCTCCACCAGGGCGTCGGGCGTCTGCTCGTCGAAGAAGAGGCCCGTGCGGGGGCTGACCGTCTCCAGCGCTCCACCCCGCCCGTAGGCGATGACGGGGCGGCCACTGGCCTGGGCCTCCAGGGGGACGATGCCGAAGTCCTCCTCGGGGGTGAAGATGAGGGCGCGCGCGTCGCGGTACAGGCCGGCGAGCGCCTCGTTGGGCACGGCGCCGAGGAAGCGGATGTGCGAGGGCAGCGGCCCCGAGGTGAGCTTCGCCGCCTCCTGGCCGGTGCCCACCACCCACAGCGGGGCATCCAGGTGGCGGAAGGCCTCCAGGGCGATGTCGAGCCGCTTGTAGGGAGCGAAGGCGCCGAGCCACAGGTAGTAGCCGCCCTGGCCGAGCCCCTCGAGCGGGTGCTGGCAGAAGCGGTCCAAGGCGATGGGCGGGTAGACCACGGAGGCCTCGCGGCCCCAGAAGCGCTGCACCTTGCCGGCGATGTGCTGGCTGTTGACGAGGATGCGATCCACGCCCGCGGTGCTCTCGCGGTCCCACTTCTGGAGGTACGGGCGGACGGCGTGCGCCGCCACGCGCACCGGCAGCGAGGCGCGGCCCGGCCCGAAGTAGTCATCGAAGAGGTCCCACATGTAGCGCATGGGCGCGTGCACGTAGGCGAGGTGCTTCGCTCCGGGCGGCTTGCGGATGCCCTTGGCCACGCAGTGGCTGGAGGAGATGACGAGCTCGTAGCCCTCCAGGCGCATGGACTCGATGACCTGGGGGAGGACGGGGAGGAAGTGGCGGTAGAGCTTGTGGATGCGGGGGATGCGCTGGAGGACGGAGGTATGGATGGGCCGCGACTCGATGCGCGGGTGCACGACGCCGGGACGGTGCACGAGGGTATGGATGTCCGCCTGCGGGAACAGCTCGCACAGTGCCTCGAGCACGTGCTCACCGCCGCGCTGGGTGACGAGCCAGTCATGGACGAGGGCGACCTTCACGGGCGGGCCTTGTACCACCGCCGGGCCCGCTTGCCGACAACCAGCCAATCGAGCGCCCCACTTGGGTCCGCGCGTGTGGTAGGGCCACCTCCGTGGCGAGCGTCCTGATCGACCTGCGGATGGTGCGTGGCCGGCTGCACGGCATCGCGCGTTATGCGCTGGAGCTGGCGAGCCGGTTGCCGGAGCTGGCGCCGGACCTGAGCTTCAGTGGCCTGACGGGCCCGGAGGGGCTGCCGGCGGGGCTGGGAGCGCTGACGCCGCGCATCCCCCTGCACCGCTGCCCGGTGGGCTTCCTGTCGCCATTGGAGCAGCCGGCGCTCGCCGCCTCGCTCGTCCGGCTGGCGCCCGATCTGTTCCACGCGACGTCCTTCTCGATGCCGGCGCTGTGGCCGGGGCGGCTGGTGGCCACGCTGCACGACGCCAACCACCTGGTGTTGTCGGCGGAATACGGCCTGGGCCAGCGCGCCTACTACAAGCTGGTGGTGGGCCCGAGGGCGAAGACGGCCCGGGCGCTCATCACCGTGTCCGAGTTCTCCCGCGCGGAGCTGGCGAGGGAGCTCGGCCTGTCGCCCTACAAGCTGCAGGTGATTCCGAATGGGGTGGACGCGCGCTACCAGCCATCGACGGCCTCGGAGCTGAAGGACTTCCGCGAGCGCCGGGGGCTGCCGCCGCGCTTCTTCCTCGCGGTGGGCAACACGAAGGCCTTCAAGAACCTGGGGATGCTGGCGGAGATTGCCCCGTCGCTGCCGGTGCCCATCGTGCTGCTGGCGGGCAAGGGCGCGGTGTGGGAGCTGGGCTTCCCGGAGTCGACGATCGAGCTGGCGGACCTGCCCGAGGACGACATGCCGCGCCTGTACGGAGCGGCGACGGCACTGTTGATGCCCTCGCGCTACGAGGGCTTCGGGCTGCCGCCGCTGGAGGCCATGGCGTGCGGGACACCGGCGGTGGTGGCGAGAGCCACGTCCCTGCCCGAGGTGGTGGGCGAAGCCGCGCTGCTGCTCCCGCCGGAGGACGCGAACGCGTGGAGGGAGACGGCACTGAAGCTGCTGCGGGAGGATGCCCTGCGCCGCGAGCTGTCGGAGAAGGGCCGCGAGCGAGCCGCGCTCTTCAACTGGGAAGACTGCGCGCGGCGGACCCTGGCCACCTACCGCCGGGCGCTCGAGTCGCGCTAGGGTCCGCCCCCCCAACACACCAGAAGGTACATGCCCCCCATGAAAACGATTCTGGCGCCACGGAGGCTCGGCGCCGCGGTCCTCTGTCTGCTGTTTGCTGCCTGTACCGCCACCCGCTACCCGGCCCCCGGCCCTACGAGCGCGCGGGAACTGGCCAGGTCTGTGCTCGTCATCGAGGAGTCTCCGGACGGACGGGTGAGCCACACCTGGAAACCCCTCGAGGACTTCGACCTGGCGAAATACCCCTACCACGCGAGCCACGGTGGACTTGATGGAAGGCTCGTGCGCGTCGCGACGTCCTCCGCTCACTGCGATGCGCAACAGAATAGTTGCATCAATCTGTGCACAAGCAGTCCAAGACCCATCCCAATAGAAGGCAGGAAGTACCCGGTCCACCTTGGGTCATGGGCAAGAAACAGGGGCTGGTGGTGTCAAAGAACCTGCACGGAGTTCCATGAAAAGTGCATCAAAGGAGAGGGACCCTGGGCCGAGCAGGAAGCTCAAGAATTTACGCGAATTGATGCCGCCGTTGATTGGCTCCAGAGCCACCGTGAAGAAGTCGTGACAGGCTCCATCATCGTCATCGCGGGGGTGGCATTCGTCGCCGCGGTTGCAGGTTCGGGAGGAGGCGTTCTTTACCTCATACCACTCCTGGTAGTGACTTCGACAGACCCGCTGCCGCAATTGCCCACTGCCCCAAAGGTCGCGGAGGTACTGAATGCCAATCCATGATCTCCTCAATAGCGGCTTGCTCCTGATTGGAAGCCTGCAACATGCGGCTGAATCGGCCGGACGAATAGAGGAAATTGCCATCTGGCAACACCTACGAAATCAATGGAACTTCACAATCATCACTGGTCAGGTCTACGTCTTTGAGGACTACCTTGCCAGCCTCGATTCCGCGCGCACCTCCTACGTAAGCACTGCATTCAACGCGCGCGCGGATCCGATGTCGCAACAGGGCATGACACTCCTTCTCCGAGAACTTGATGAGCAGACAGATCCGGCACGAAAGCAGTACACCCTCGTCATCATCGATCTGCTCAACTTCATTGCGGACAGTGACCAATACGAAGCATTCGAGAACTATCTCGTGGATCGCTACTCCAATCCTCCGCTCGCCATCGCCTTCTTCAACACCCGCCAGGAAGCAAATGCCTGGCTGAACAGTCTCTCGGAGCCCCCCAGCGGTGGCAATGTACTGATTGGAGACGAGTACTTTAGTATCTGGTACTCACGCGAGAGTGGTTTTCGCGAGTTATCGCGAAACGACATAGTGGAACTGTTCCTTGATGATTCCAGCTCGAACCAACTGCCTCCCGTGGCCGCATCCTTCAACACCCGGGAGGAAGCCCTGGAGTGGCTGACGAGTCATCCCGCATCTCCAATGCTCCTGGTAACCATCGCCGGTGAGCGTTACCACGCCGTGTATCACAAGAAATTCAACCGCCACACCTTGCATTCCCTTACACGCCTGAGGGAGGAGCGGGAAAGAATAAAAGCCGAGCAGGAACAGCAGGAGGATCAAGAAGCGGAGCCCTCCGAGGATTGAAGGAAGACATGCCCGAGCAGCTCAAGAACTTCTTCGACCGCGAGGTGGTGGAGCGCATCGCCGCCATGCTGCGCGGCGCCCACCCGTCCTTCCCGGAGCCACGCTTCCTGATCGAGGCCTCTGACGGACTCGAGGCCCATGAGCTCCTGGGCCGGGCCCGCCACATCATGCAGGCCATGCACCGCGCCCTCCCCTCCGACTTCGAGCGCGCCGCCAGCATCCTCCTGCGCTCGCTCGGGCCGGAGCTCGAACGCGAGGAATTCCAGGGCATGGGGGTGTTCATCTACCTGCCCCACACCCTGTTCGTCGCGGAGCACGGGCTCGACCATTTCGAGACCTCGATGCGCGCCCACTACGAGCTCACCAAGCGCTTCACCGCCGAGTTCTCCATCCGCCCGTTCCTCGAGCGCTACCCTCGCGAAACCCTGGAGCGCCTCCACCAGTGGACGAAGGACCCGAACGTCCACATCCGGCGGCTCGTCTCGGAGGGCACGCGGCCCCGGCTGCCCTGGGCCTCCCGGCTCCGTGCGTTCCAGAAGGATCCGCTCCCGGTGCTCGCGCTCCTCGAGCTGCTCAAGGATGACCCCGAGCTCTACGTCCGGCGCTCCGTCGCCAACAACCTGAACGACATCGGCAAGGACCACCCGGAGGTCCTCGTGGACACCTGCGCTCGCTGGAAGGACGGGGCCTCACCCGAGCGTCTGTGGATCATCCGCCACGCGCTCCGCTCCGCCGTGAAACGAGGAGATGCGCGCGCCCTCTTGGTGCTCGGATTCCAGGGAGGCGGAGAGTTCGAGGTGACGGCCTCGTTCAAACCCAAGCGCATCCGGCTCGGCGAGAGCGTCTCCATGACCCTGTCCGTCACCAATCGCGCGAAGACTCGCCAGCAGGCCGTCGTCGACTTCGCCGTGCACTTCATCAAGGCGAACGGCTCGGCCAGTCCCAAGGTCTTCAAGGGCTCCAAGGTCGATCTCCTCCCCGGCACCTCCTGCACCCTCGAGAAGTCAATCTCCTTCGCCACCATGACGACCCGGAAGCACTACGCGGGCACGCATCGGGTCGAAGCCCTCGTGAACGGTAGGGCCTCGGACCTGGGGAGTTTCACCGTCATCGCTTGAGGCCCTCTCCCCTCCGGGCGCGGTCTCACAAAAGTTGGTCGGGTAGACCGGGGAGTTACCTCCCCGGCCCCCCACGGATCCGGACGTGCGGAATTCCCGCATCCGGCTCTTCGGCTCATGGACTCACTGCGAGCGGAAGCCCATCTCGCACCCTGCG
>NZ_DBNGVP010000100.1:0-4045 GCF_057119385.1 Archangium sp.
AGACGGGCGAGGCGGTGCTGGTGGACTTCGGGGTGGCCTGGCACCCGGCCTGCCCCACGCTGACGAAGGGGATGTTTCCTCCGGGCACGCTGCCCTACCGGGCGCCGGAGGCGTGGGCGTATGGCCGTGCGCACGCGGGCGAGCCGGGCGCGCATTACCGGGCGGGGCCGGGGGATGACCTGTACGCGCTGGGGGTGGTGCTCTACCGGGTGCTGACGGGGCGCTTTCCCTTCCTGCCGGCCGAGCATGGGGGCGAGGACGTGGAGGCGGTGCTGCACCGGGCGCCCCTGCCGCCGCACGTGCTCAACGCGCGGGTGCCGCGGGCGGTGGAGGCGGTGTGCCTGCGGCTGCTGGCCAAGACGCCCGAGGCGCGCTACCCGGGCGCCGTGGCGTTGTGCGAGGCGCTGGAGGAGTTGAGGGCCCGGACGGACGTGGACTGGACGCAGGTGCCGCGCCCCGGGCCGCGGCCCCGGGTGAAGCCGTGGGGGCGCCGGGGCCGGGTGCTGGCGGCGCTGGGGGTGGGGTTGGCCGTGGTGCTGGGGGCCTGGTGGCTCGGCTCACGCCAGGAAGTGGCACCCGGAGCGCCCGCGCCGGAACCTGTGCGGGCCGTGGCCGCGCCTCGTGCCGAGGCGCCCCGAGAGGACACTGCCCCCATGCAACAGCAATCCCTGAAGACACCCGG
This sequence comes from Archangium sp., assembly GCF_057119385.1. Taxonomy (NCBI): domain Bacteria; kingdom Pseudomonadati; phylum Myxococcota; class Myxococcia; order Myxococcales; family Archangiaceae; genus Archangium; species Archangium sp. The sequence goes on from NZ_DBNGVP010000100.1 coordinate 683, forward strand.
TGCTCCGCCGGAAACCGCTCCCCCGCGCCGCAAGGCCGCCGTGCGCACCGCGTGCCTGGGCCTCACCAGCGCGGCCCTCCAGGCCTGTCTGGGTGCCTCGCAGCAGGTGCCGTCCGAGCGCCCGGCGGCGCCGCCGCGGGCGTGTCCCGCCGGGGCCGTGGAGACCATGACGGCGCTCGGCCTGCGCATGGGGGAGTACAACTCCCTGGATTGGAGCAGCGTGCGCGGCAGGTCCGTGCAGGTGTCCGAGGAGGCGTCCCTGCGCGTGGCGGGTGACTGGGACACGAACAGGGATTTGCATGGGCGTGGCGACAAGGTGGCGCTGCCCACCAATACCCGCGTGTTCGGCAGGCTCTACGTCCACGAGGGGCGGGTGTACGGCCGCTTCACCGAGGCGCGCACGCCCCTGGGCGTGGTGTACCCGGTGTGCATGGAGTTGATGGATACGGATGGCAACGTCGGCCTGGAGCTCCAGCCGGGCAGCGGGCCGGGGAGGATGATGGTGGACCCCGTCGCGCGGCTGCGGGTGGTGGACCGCTTCAGGTAGAGGGGCGTCCGGGAGGCGGGACGGACACGACCGCGCAGGAGGTGTGGTAGAGCCCCACTCCTCCGGTCTCGTTTTCGTGAGGTGCCCACCCCATGCCCGTGCTCTCCGCCGCCCTGGTGCGGCTCGTGCTGCTCGCCGCGCCCGTGGCGTCCCCCGCCCCCACCCCACTGCCTGCCTGTGAGGCAGGCACGCGCCACCTGGAGCTGAGCGCGGACACTCCTGGCGAGGCGCTCGCGGTGTGCGTCCACCCGGGGCTGTCCACCAGCTTCTTCTTCGACGCGAAGCTGACGCGGGTGGAGTTGGCCGGGCGGGAGTGGTTCCGGGTGATGCAGGGCGAGACGGGCCTGGCGCTCGTGCCCACGGTGGCACTGGGAGAGGGGGAGCGCGTGCCGCTGACGGTGTCCTTCCAGGACGGCGCGGCCCCGGTGAGCGTCCGCTTCACCCTGGTGGTGCACCCCTCCGAGGCCGCGCGGCAGGTGGAGGTGACGCGCCAGCCGCGCTCGCTCGAGTCCTACCGGGAGGGCGAGGGGCAGGCGCGGGCGGAAGCGCAACAGTGCCGGGAGGACAAGGCGCGCCTGCAAGCGGAGTGCGGCGGGCAGCGGGGGTTGCTGGGTCTGCACACCCAGGGGCTGCTGGGAGAGGGCGGCATCATCAGCAAGAACCTCATGAAGAGCGTCACCTCGCGCCGGGGCCATACGCTCGAGTCCACGGAGGCCCGCAGCTACCGGGCGGACACCCCACGGCTGGAGGACGGACACAAGGTGGTGCGGCTGCTCGTGGAGCAGTGGTTGGAAAACCACGGGAGCACGCCCTGGACGCCCACGGGGGCGGTGCTGGTGGGGAAGAACAGAGAGGAGTGGAAGGTGCTGGGCGTGTGGCCGCTGGAGCCCATTCCTCCTGGGAAGAAGCTCCACGTCATGGCGGAGGTGGAGATGACGGAGGAGGCCGCGCGCGGCACCTTCACGCTGAAGCTGTGGAGCCAGGAGAGTGGCACGGCGGAGTTCTTCGACGGGGTGACGTTCCCGTAGCCAGCGATCCAGCTCAGACACACCCATCGGGGCGTACGGCCCTCAGATGATGTCGTTGGGCAGGTAGACGCGGTGATCGGCGGGCAGTTGGCCCGAGCCCGCCAGCTTCAGGTACTCCTCGGTGCTGCGCACGGTGGCAATCACCTCGGGCGCTCCATTGCGCGTCACCACCACCGCTCCAATGGTGCCCGGTGGCGAATGGAAGATGGCCCAGAACGCCGCCCGCTCCTCGGGTGTCGGCTCCGCGCGGATGCGCTGGACGATCATCACCACCAATCCCGCCGGGCCGACCGCCCCCAGGGCAAGACCCGGCCAGTCGATTCGTCCGGTAAGACCTTTGCGGCTACCGTGGTAGAGCCAGAAAAATGAAATGGCAGCAAATGCCAAGATCCACACGGCCAGTCCAATCAACCACAGTGGGATGGGTTTCTTCACAACGCTCTTCCTCACAGTCACCATCCATTCAACGTCCACCCACTCACGGACCATCCAGACTGCGGCGGACGCCCTGCTCGACCTGCTCGCCGGTCAGCGCGTCCACGAGAAAATACCCGCTGAAGCCGACGATGAACCCCACGGCATTTCCCAGCAGTGGGACCTCCGAGCCCCAGATGGCCCCCACCACACCCGCGGCGAGGGCCGAACTCAAACCGCCAGCGACGAAGGCTCTTGTTCCCGTCGCGACGTAGTCCGTGCGGCTGTGCTCCTCGTCATCGAACGCGAGGGAGGTCATCGTGAAGACGGGCGCGGCCAGTGCGCCTCCCGCGAAGCCTCCGACTACGCGGCCCGCTCCCGTCGCGAGTCGGACGTTGGCACCCTGAGCCATCAGATTGCGTGACAAGCCACTGCCCGCGTTGGCCGTGACAAGATTTTGGGTAATCCCCCCCACCAGACCTGACGTGCCGCCTGCGACGCCTGCCCGCTGAATCCGCGGCCAAGCTTGGGCGTACCGTCCATGGGGCTGAACGCTGGTTTCGTAAGATAGATGAACGACTTCACAAAGCACGGATACCAACGCCCCACCCGTCGCGCCACGCCCGCCTGCAATACCCGCGGCCACGGCGTTTCCGCGCACCCCGCCCGCATGGCGCGCCACCAGCAGCAACTCGGGGAAGACCCAGCGCTCGATTTCCGCGGCCGTCATGTGCGGGTTGGCCGCGGCCACCTGCCGCCGGAAGCGCTCCAGTTGCACCAGGTGAGGACTGGTGAGGCCATTGCCCTGCACGCGGCTGGCCAGCTTCTCCCTCACGGCCCAGAGCGCGGCCTCCACCTCCCGCCGCACCTCGGGCGCAGTCTCCGTGCCCCGGCGCGTGTTCTCCAGGTTCTGGTATGCACGGTACACCGTGCCGCCGATGCGCACCGGCTCCATCTCCAGCAGCTTGTCCGCCACCTCCCGGTAGGACTGCTTGCGGTAGGTCGCCGGGTCGCGCAGCACGGCCCGGAACGGCTCCACATGGTCCTCGTTCACCAGCAGGTAGCCATGGCGCAACATCAGCGTCCGGCCCTCGGCCGCCGGCACCCGCGGGTACAGGGCCGCCCGCGCCCGCTCCCAGGTGCCAGGCCGCAGGCCCACCATGTCCCTCAATCCGCTCAGGTACGTCTCGAACGCCTCCCCCCGGCTGTCCGCCGCGCGCACGCTCGTCTTCACCGACTTGAGCCGGCCCCGGGCGTCGCGCAGGTCGAAGATGGGGTGGTTGTAGCGCACGGCGTTGAGGTCCTGCTGGGGAAGCATGCCGGCGTGCCGGGCCGACAGTTCGCCGAGGGTGCCGCGCCAGTCGCCGCGCGAGA
>NZ_DBNGVP010000101.1:0-4029 GCF_057119385.1 Archangium sp.
AGACGGGCGAGGCGGTGCTGGTGGACTTCGGGGTGGCCTGGCACCCGGCCTGCCCCACGCTGACGAAGGGGATGTTTCCTCCGGGCACGCTGCCCTACCGGGCGCCGGAGGCGTGGGCGTATGGCCGGGCCCACGCGGGCGAGCCGGGCGCGCACTACCGGGCGGGGCCGGGAGATGACCTGTACGCGCTGGGGGTGGTGCTCTACCGGGTGCTGACGGGGCGCTTCCCCTTCCTGCCGGCCGAGCATGGGGGCGAGGACGTGGAGGCGGTGCTGCACCGGGCGCCCCTGCCGCCGCACGTGCTCAACCCGCGCGTGCCCCGGGCGGTGGAGGCGGTGTGCCTGCGGCTGCTGGCCAAGACGCCCGAGGCGCGCTACCCGGGCGCCGTGGCGTTGTGCGAGGCGCTGGAGGAGTTGAGGGCGCGCACGGATGTGGACTGGACGCAGGTGCCGCGCCCCGGGCCGCGGCCCCGGGTGAAGCCGTGGGGGCGCCGGGGCCGGGGGCTGGCGGCACTGGGGGTGGGGTTGGCCGTGGTGCTGGGGGCCTGGTGGCTCGGCTCCCGCCAGGAAGTGGCACCCGGAGCGCCCGCGCCGCACCCTGTGCGGGCCGTGGCCGCGCCTCGTTCCGAGGCGCCCCGAAAGGACAGTGCCCCCATGCAACAGCAACCCCTGAAGACACCCGGTGCTCCGCCGGAAACCGCTCCCCCGCGCCGCAAGGCCGCCGTGCGCACCGCGTGCCTGGGCCTCACCGGCGCCGCCCTCCAGGCCTGCCTGGGTGCCTCGCAGCAGGTGCCGTCCGAGCGCCCGCCGCCGCCGCCGCGGGCGTGTCCCGCGGGAGCCGTGGAGACCATGACGGCCACGCTCGGCCTGCGCCTCGGGGAATTCTTCAGCATGGACTGGAGCGCCGTGCGCGGCAGGTCCGTGGAGGTGTCCGAGGCCGCCTCCCTGCGCGTGGCGGGTGACTGGGAGACGAACAGGGACACGTGGGGCCGGGGCGACAAGGTGGCGCTGCCGGACCAGACCCGCGTCTCCGGGACGCTCTACGTCCACGAGGGGCGGGTGTACGGCCGCTTCACCGAGGCGCGCACGCCCCTGGGCGTGGTGTACCCGGTGTGCATGGAGTTGATGGATACGGATGGCAACGTCGGCCTGGAGTTCCAGCCCGGCAGCGGGCCGGGGAGGATGATGGTGGACCCCGTCGTGCGGCTGCGGGTGGTGGACCGTTTCAAGTAGGGGGCATCCGCGAAGTGGGACGGACACGACCGGGCAGGAGGTGTGGTAGAGCCCCACCCCTCCGGTTTCGTCCTCGTGAGGTGCCCGCCCCATGCCCGTGCTCTCCGCCGCCGCCCTGCTGCGGCTCGTGCTGCTCGCCGCGCCCCTGGAGTCCCCCACTCCCACCACCTCCTTTGACTGTGAGGCGGGCTCGCGCCACCTGGAGCTGAGCGCGGACACTCCCGGCGAGGCACTCGCGGTGTGCGTCCACCCGGGGCTCTCCACCAGCTTCTTCTTCGACGCGAAGCTGGCGCGGGTGGAGTTGGCCAGGCGGGAGTGGTTCCGGGTGATGCAGGGCGAGACGGGCCTGGCGCTCGTGCCCACGGTGGCACTGGGAGAGGGGGAGCGCGTGCCGCTGACGGTGTACTTCCAGGACGGCGCGGCCCCGGTGAGTGTCCGCTTCACCCTGGTGGTGCACCCCTCCGAGGCCGCGCGGCAGGTGGAGGTGACGCGCCAGCCGCGCTCGCTCGAGTCCTACCGGGAGGGCGAGGGGCAGGCGCGGGCGGAAGTGCAACAGTGCCGGGAGGACAAGGCGCGCCTGGAGGCGGAGTGCGGCGGGCAGCGGGGACTGCTGGGCCTGCGCGCCCAGGGGCTGCTGGGAGCGGGCGGCATCGTCAGCAAGAACCTCATGAAGAGCGTCACCTCGCGCCGGGGCAACACCCTCGAGTCCACGGAGGCCCGCAGCTACCGCGCCGACACCCCACGCCTGGAGAACGGGCACAAGGTGGTGCGGCTGGCCGTGGAGCAGCAACTACGCAACCACGGGAGCACGCCCTGGACTCCTGCCGGAGCGGTGCTGGTGGGGAAGAACGGAGAGGAGTGGAAGGTGCTGGGCGTGTGGCCGCTGGAGCCCATTGCGCCAGGCAAGAAGCTCCAGGTCCTGGTGGAGGTGGAGCTGACGGAGGAGGCGGCGCGCGGAACCTTCACGCTGAAGCTGTGGAGCCAGGAGAGCGGCACGGCGGAGTTCTTCGACGGGGTGACGTTCCCGTAGCCGGCGGCCCTCGCCACGGCGCACGGTGCTCAGATGATGTCGTTGGGCAGGTAGACGCGGTGGTCAGGGGGCAGTTGGCCCGAGCCCGCCAGCTTCAGGTACTCCTCGGTGCTGCGCACGGTGGCAATCACCTCGGGCACGCCATTGCGCGTCACCATCACCGCGCCAATGGTCCCCGGTTCCGCGTGGAAGATGGCCCAGAACGCCGCCCGCTCCTCGGGTGTCGGCTCCGCACGGATGCGCTGGACGATCATCACCACCAATCCGGCGGGTCCCATCGCAATCAACGCCAGGCCCGGCCAGTCTATCCTTCCCGAACGACCCCTGCTGACACTCCGGTAGAGAAGAGCACCCGACGTAGCCGCAAAGATGAACAGCCACGCCAGCAAGCCCAGCAGCCACAGGGGGAAGGGGTTCTTCACGGTGGTCTTCCTCACATGTCACCCTCCTCTCTGCGTCTACCCACTCACGGGCCGTCGAGGTTGCGTCGGACGCCCTGCTCCACCTGCTCGCCGGTCAGCGCGTCCACGAGATAATACCCGCCAAAGCCGATGATGAATCCCACGACGTTTCCCAGCAGGGGGACCTCCGAGCCCCAGATGGCTCCCACCACACCCGCCGCAACAGCGGAACTCAGACTGCCAGAAACAAAGGCCCGCGTGCCTGTCGCGACATAGTCTGTACGACCGTGCTCCTCGTCATCGAACGCGAGTGAGGCGATGGCGAAGACCGGTGCGGCCAGCGCTCCTCCAGCGAAACCACCCACTGCTCGACCCGTACCTGCCGACAGATGGACGTTGACGCCCCGTCTGACGAGTTGATGCGACACGGTACTGCCTGCGTTGGCCGTCACGAGATTCTGGGTGGCTCCACCTACCAAGCCTGACACTCCACCCGCCGCGGCGGCCTTCCCGAGTCTTGGTGCGACGGCGGGCTCTTGATCATTGAATATTTCATAGAGAAGCCAACCACCTTCACAAGCCACGGAAACCACGGCGCCCCCCGCCGCGCCACGCGCGCCCGTGATACCCGCGGCCACGGCGTTGCCGCGCACGCCTCCCCCATGGCGCGCCACCAGCAGCAACTCGGGGAAGACCCAGCGCTCGATTTCCGCGGCCGTCATGTGCGGGTTGGCCACGGCCACCTGCCGCCGGAAGCGCTCGAGTTGCACCAGATGGGGACTGGTGAGGCCATTGCCCTGCACGCGGCTGGCCAGCTTCTCCCTCACGGCCCAGAGCGCGGCCTCCACCTCCCGCCGCACCTCGGGCGAAGTCGTCGTGCCCCGGCGCGTGTTCTCCAGGTTCTGGTAGGCACGGTACACCGTGCCGCCGATGCGCACCGGCTCCAGCTCCAGCAGCTTGTCCGCCACCTCCCGGTAGGACTGCTTGCGGTAGGTGGCCGGGTCCCGCAGCACGGCCCGGAACGGCTCCACATGGTCCTCGTTCACCAGCAGGTAGCCATGGCGCAGCATCAGCGTCCGGCCCTCGGCCGCCGGAACCTGCGGGTACAAGGCCGCCCGCGCCCGCTCCCAGGTGCCAGGCCGCAGGCCCACCATGTCCCTCAGTCCGCTCAGGTACGTCTCGAACGCGTCCCCCCGGCTGTCCGCCGCGCGCACGCTCGTCTTCACCGACTTGAGCCGTCCCCGGGCGTCGCGCAGGTCGAAGATGGGGTGGTTGTAGCGCACGGCGTTGAGGTCCTGCTGGGGAAGCATGCCGGCGTGCCGGGCCGACAGTTCGCCGAGGGTGCCGCGCCAGTCGCCGCGCGAGA
>NZ_DBNGVP010000102.1:0-86599 GCF_057119385.1 Archangium sp.
GCGCCGACACGAGGGTGAGCGCCTCCATGGACTCCTTCAACAGCAGCGCCGCCTCGAGGACCTTCACCCCCTTGTTCATGGTCTCGAGGAGCTCGGCGAGCTCGCGCGTGAGGTGGCCCACCAGGGCAGGCATGTCCCGCGCCGCTGCCTCCACCTGCTCCGGCTCCAACGAGGAGAGCGCCGTCATGGCGGGCTCCAGCATCTTCTGCCAGCCATCCATCCTCATGAAGAGCACCTCCACGCTGTTGAGGCGCCGGGAGAGTGCCGCATCGGTGAGGGTGAGGAAGTCGACCCATACGGCCAGCAGCAGGGAGCCCATCATCGCGGCCTCCAGCCGTGGGCCCGCCATGCGCAGCAGGGCGAGCTGCATGTCCGGGTCCTCCACCTGCGACGCCTCGGCGGCGAGCTTCGTGGCGGCGGCGAGCTCGGCGTCAATCCACCGCAGCTGAGCTTCGCCATGGTCGACGTAGCGGACGAAGATGCCGTTGCCCACGCGGGCAATGCCCGAGTAGCTGGCCTCGAGTCTGGAGAGCTCGCCGGAGAGGCGGCGGGTGGAGCCGGATACCTCGCCCACGCCCTTGCGAAAGGCCAGGTGGGCAGCGAGGGCGCTCCGCCACCCAGTCGCGTCGGAGTTGCCAGGGCCCACCGCCGTCACGGCTTCCCGGGGGCCCCGGCGACGGTGCAGCCGCTCAGGTGTCTCGGAAGCAGGAGAGGGTGGCGCCCCTCCGGCCACTGCGGTCCCGGTGGCGCCGTGCGGGGTGTAGTGCAGGCTCCGCCCCCGCACTGGCGGTGACGTCAGCGACACACAGGCGTTGGACAGCAGGGCCAGGACGAGCAGCAGTCCCGTCCCCCTCGCCCCTGACGAGTCAGCGCGCATGATCCACCTCCAGCCCATGGAAGCCGAAGGAGGCGTGAAGTTCAACGCGGTTTAGAGGAGCGAGCCTACGCGGAGAGCGCTTCCTCGTCCCCGTGGATGAGCCAGCGCCGCGCCGACTGGTCGTCCGTGAAGCGGCGGAGGATCTTGTCCGTCCCGCTCTCGCGCGCCACCCGGGCGGATGCGCCCGTCCAGGACGAGCTCGATGATGGCGTGCTGTTGGTCGACGTCGATCCGATACACGGCCACTCTCCTCGAGCCTAACATTCGTCTCCCGGGAGGTGGGATCTCCCCCCATGCCGGGGAGTCAGCTTCTCTCCAGCAAGGAGAGCAACAGCTCCAACCCTCGCGCCGCCGCCGCCCGGCGGATCTCCTTCCGGTCCCCCGTGAAGACGTGGCGCTCACCCACGTGCGTCCCATCCCGCCGGGCCACCGCGAGGTGGACGAGCCCCACGGGCTTCGCCTCCGTGCCTCCCGAGGGACCGGCGATCCCCGTCTCCGCGAGCGCCAGCGTGGCATGCGAGCGGACCAGCGCCCCCTGTGCAAGCGCCAGGGCCACCTGCTCGCTGACCGCTCCGTGAGCCACCATCAGCTCCACCGGCACGCCGAGCAGCTCCGTCTTCGCCTCGTTCGAGTAGGGCACGAAGCCGCGCTCCACCACGGCCGATGCCCCGGCGATGTCCGTGAGGCTCGCGCACACGAGTCCTCCCGTACTCGCCTCGGCCAGCACCAGCCGCTCACCCGCGCGCCGGCAGGCCTCCAACACCCGCCGCGCCCGCTCCTCCAACGAGGACTCCTCCATGGCTCAGCAGCTCGCTTCCGTCGTGGCGCACAGGACCGTCACCAGCGTCTCCTCCTTGTAGCCCACGCCCACATACCTGTCCTCCCGGGTCTGTACGAGCCCCCGGGTTTCCCGCTTCTTGAAAGGGAATTGAATTCAAGGGATCCGAGCGGGATGGGGGGGCGGGCCGGGAGATGTGACGGAGGTGCGCTAGCGGCGCCGGCGCCCGCCGCCCCCACCGCCGAAGGCGATGAGCAGCACGCCACCCACCACGCCCGCGGCGCCCAGGACCAGGTCCCGCTGGGTGCGCTCGCTGTAGCGGCCGGTGAACGTCTCCACGGCGCGCTCCGACAGCGAGCCGGTGGCACGGTAGGCGGTCACCAGGAAGACGGTACCGGCGACGACGAGCATGAATCCCACGATTCGGGCGATCCCCACGGCGTTTCCCCTCGAAAGTGTTGAGTCACGCAGGTTAGTGCGGAACGGGCTCCCCGGGGGTAGCTTCCGCGCCCATGGCGACCTCCCTCCTCGAGCTCTTCCTCTCCCGCGCCCGTCAGGCTCCCGAGCGGCCCGTCCTGGACTTCGAGCAGCGGCGCTTCACCGCCGGCCCGCTCGCCGGCCAGGTCACCGCCTTCGCCAGCGCCCTCCAGCGCCGGGGGCTGAAGTCCGGCGAGCGCGTGGCCCTCTTCCTGGAGAACAGCCCCGCCTTCGTCATCGCCTACCTGGGCACCCAAGCCGCCGGGGGCGTCGTCGTCCTCGTCAACACGCAGTACCGGCAGGTGGAGCTGGGCCACATCCTCTCCGACTCCGGCGCGCGCGCCTGTGTCACCGGGGCCGCCGGGGCCGCCGAGCTCGCCCCACTCAAGGCGCAGCTGCCCGCGCTGGAGTGGCTCGTCACCGAGCAGCAACCCGACGGGCCGCCGGGCGCGCCCGGGCCCTGGCCCACGGTGGACTTCGACGCGCTGCTCGCCGAGGGAGATGCCCACGCCTCGCTGCCCCTGCCCCGGGGCGAGCAGCTCGCCGTGCTCGGCTACACCTCCGGCACCACCGGCCGCTCCAAGGGCGCCATGCTGCTGCACCGCAACCTGCTCGCCAACGTGCGCGCCGTCGCCGAGGCCTGGCGCTGGACGGAGCACGACAGGCTCCTGCTCACCCTCCCGCTCTTCCACACCCACGGCCTCATGGTGGGCCTGCACGGCACGCTCTACTCCGGTGGCAGCGTGGACCTGCGCCGCCGCTTCGCCGCCCCCGAGGTCCTCTCCGCCCTCCAGGAGGACAGCTCCCTCACGATGTTCTTCGGCGTGCCCACCATGTACGGCCGGCTCGTCGAGGAGGCCCGCCGCACCGGGCTGCGTCCCCGTCCCCTCCGGCTGCTCGTCTCCGGCTCCGCGCCGCTCAGCCCCCAGCTCTTCCACGACGTGGAGGAGACGTTCGGCCAGCGCATCCTCGAGCGCTACGGCATGACGGAGACCCTCATGAACACCACCAACCCCTACGAGGGCGAGCGCCGCCCCGGCACCGTGGGCATGCCCTACCCCGGCCAGGAGGCGCGCGTGGTGGACGTGCGTACCCGCCAGCCGCTCCCGGACGGCGAGACGGGCGAAATCGAGGTGCGCGGCCCCCACGTCTTCGCCGGCTACTGGCAGCGCCCGGACGCCACCGCCGAGTCCTTCGACGCCGAGGGCTGGTTCCGTACCGGCGACCTCGGCCTGCGGGACAGGGACGGCTACTTCCAGATTACGGGCCGCGCGCGCGAGCTCATCATCAGCGGCGGCTTCAACGTGTACCCGCGCGAGGTGGAGGAGGTGCTCGCCACGCACCCGGGCGTCGCCGAGGTGGCGGTGCTCGGCCTGCCGGACCCGGACTTCGGCGAGCAGGTGGTGGCCGTCGTCGTCCCGCGCTCGCCCGCGCCCACGGCCCAGGCGCTGGCCGACTACTGCAAGGACCGGCTCGCCAGCTTCAAGAAGCCCCGCCGCGTCGACTTCGTGGACGCCCTGCCCCGCAACGCGCTCGGCAAGGTGCAGAAGCACCTGCTGCGCGAGCGCCTCCAGACACACGCCGCGCCCTCGAGCGTTCAGAAGCCAACAGAGCCGTGAGCGTTCGGACACAGGCAGACACTCGCAGCGGAATTCTCCTCGGGACGTAAGCGGGGTCAGTAGTGTCCACTGGGCGAGAGGAGATGGGGAGCGTGAGCGAAGCCGAGCAGCCCGAGGAGTCCACGCGGCGGGTGTCCACCGGGTCCCCCGGTCTGGACGCCTTGCTCAGGGGTGGGTGGCTCCACGGGGGCACCTATATGGTCACCGGCGCGCCCGGCACGGGGAAGACCATCCTGGGCAACCAGCTCTGCTTCTCGCACGTGGCCAACGGCGGGCGGGCGGTGTTCGTCACCATGCTGTCCGAGTCCCACGGGCGGATGACGACGCACCTGCGCCGCATGCACTTCTTCCGGCGGGACGTCATCGGCCAGGCGCTGCACTACGTGAGCGGCTACGCCACGCTCAAGGCCGAGGGCCTGGAGGGACTGGCGAAGCTGCTGTACCGCGCGGTGCGCGAGCACGAGGCCACGGTGCTGGTGGTGGACGGGCTGCTGGCGGCGCAGGAGAGCGCCGGCTCGGTGCTGGCCTTCCGCGAGTTCCTCCACGGGCTGGGCGTGCACAACGCGCTGGCCGGCTGCACCACGCTGGTGCTCACCAACCGGCAGGAGAACGCGGCGGACCCGCAGTTCGCCATGGTGGATGGGGTGGTGGTGCTCGAGCTGCAGCAGCGGGGACTGCGGGCGGTGCGCACCGTGGAGGTGACGAAGCTGCGCGGCGAGTCCCAGCTGCTCGGCCGGCACACCTTCGACATCACCGAGCAGGGGCTGAGCGTCTACCCGCGCCTGGAGAGCCTGCACCGCGAGCCACCCCAGGAGGAGCTGGAGTTGGAGCGGCGGCAGGGCTTCGGTCTGCCTCACCTGGACGAGATGATGCAGGGCGGGGTGCGGCCCCACTCGTCCACGCTGTTGCTCGGCTCGCCGGGCAGCGGCAAGACGCTGCTGGGGCTGCACTTCCTGGAGAGCGGCGCGCGCCAGGGCGAGCCCGGCCTCTACTTCGGCTTCATGGAGACGCCCCCCCGGCTGCTGGCGAAGGCCGACGGCGTGGGCCTGCGGCTGCGGCCCTGGGTGGACTCGGGCCGGCTGGTGGTGGAGACACGGGCGGCGGTGGAGACGCTCCCGGACGCGCTGGCGCACGAGCTGCTGGACCTGGTGGAGCGCCACGGCATCCAGCGGCTGGTGCTCGACGGCCTGGAGCCCCTGATGCAGGAGCCGCTGGAGCCCAGCCGGGCCCCGGGCTTCCTCACCGCGCTGCTCAACGTGCTGCGCTCCCGGGGCGTCACCTCGGTGATGACCCAGCAGACCCAGGTGCTCTTCGGCCCCCGGCTGGAAGCAAGGCTGGAGGGCGTGGAAGCCATCGTCGACAACATCGTCTTCCTCCGGTATGTGGAGTTCCGCGCCCAGCTGTACCGGATGCTGTCCATCCTCAAGATGCGCGAGAGCGACTATCAGCCCTCGCTGCGTGAATTCTCCATCTCGACTCGGGGCATCGACGTGGCCGAGACCTTCGAGAGCGCCGAGGCCATCCTCACCGGACTGGCCCGGCCGCTGAATGTGAAGACGAAGCGCTCCCGTCTCAAGAAGGCGGTCCGGCGCCAGCCCTCCCGGAAGCGGAGCCGCGCATGAGCAAGCTCCTCATCGTGGATGACGAGGTGGCCATCCTGGAGGCCCTCACGGACATTCTCTCCGTGGAGGGGTACGAGGTGTCCACCGCCGCCAACGGGGCCGAGGGACTCGACCACGTGCGCAAGGACCGCCCGGACCTCATCCTGCTGGATTTGATGATGCCGGTGATGGACGGGCAGGAGATGCTGCGCCGGCTCAAGGAGGACCCGGAGCTGCGCACCACCCCCGTGGTGGTGATGAGCGCCGGGCGCGTCTCCAAGTCGGAGCTGCAGGGCAGCCGCTTCCTCGCCAAGCCCTTCGAGCTCGATGACCTGCTGGACACCGTGGCCGCCGAGCTGAACAAGGCGCACTGAGGCGCACTCCCTCTCCCCCCGGGCGGGGTGGGGGTCTACACCCCGGGCACCCTCAGGTCCCGCTCCCGCCCGTGGCCGCGCGGAACAGGTGCGTGCGGTAGTGCGTCAGCTCGGCGATGCTCGCGCGCAGGTCCGCCAGCGCCGTGTGCCCCGACGACGTCTTCTTGAGCGGCACCATGTCCGGGAACCACGCGTTGCCCAGCACCTTGATGCTCGTCACGTCCACCTGCCGGTAGTGCAGGTAGCGGTCCAGCATCGGCATGTACTTCGCCAGGAAGCGCCGGTCCGTGTGGATGGAGTTGCCACACAGGATGCCCTCGTTCATCCCACAGTGCTTCATCACCAGCTCGGTGATTTCCCGCTCGGCCACGCGCAGCGACGTCGAGGACTCGCGCACCTTCTTGAGCAGCCCGTTGCGCGTGTGCATCTCCTTCACCACCGGCTCCATCCGGCCCAGCGCCTCGTCCGGCTGCCAGATGACCCGCTCCATCTCCGCCTTCGGCACCAGGTCCGGCCCCGTGATGATGACCCCGATCTCGATGATGACCGATTCATCGGGGTCCAGTCCGGTCATCTCCAGATCGAGCCAGACGAAACACGGGGGCGAGGTCGGTGCGGGCATGGGACGCGCAGTCTACCCCGGGTTTCCAGAACGGGGACGGATACCCGCACCTTCAGGGTCTCGCCTCGACCTCCAGCGTCCCGCCCAGGAAGCGCGTGAACCAGCCCGCCGCCAGCTCCGCCACCCGCTCCAGCGCTCCTCGCTCCTCGAACAGGTGCGTCGCCCCCGGAATCACCTCCAGCGCCTTCGGCGCAATCATCTGCTCCAGCGCCCGCTCGTTCAGGTCCAGCACGATGTCATCCGCCCCTCCCACGATGAGCAGCGTCGGCGCCCTCACCCGCTGCAGCGCGCCCCCCGCCAGGTCCGCCCTCCCTCCCCGCGACACCACCGCGCCGATCGCCTCCGGCTTCTCCGCCGCCGCCACCAGCGCCGCCGCCGCCCCCGTGCTCGAGCCGAAGTAGCCCACCCTCAGCCGGCTCAACTCCGGATTCGCGAACACCCAGTCCGTCACCTGCCCCAACCGCCTCGCCAGGAAGTCGATGTCGAAGCGCAATTCCCCCGTCACCTCGTCCTCCGCTTCCTCGTCCTCCGTCAGCAGGTCGAACAGCAGCGTCCCCAACCCCGCCGTCCTCAGCGTGTACGCCACGTACCGGTTGCGCGGGCTGTGCCGGCTGCTCCCACTGCCGTGCGCGAAGATGACCAGCCCCCGCGCCCCATCCGGCACCGCGAGCGTCCCCCCGAGCCGCGCTCCTCCCGCCACCACCTCGACTTCCCGTTCCACCGCCATGTCGCTCCTCCTCTGAAGCTCACACCCACCACGCATCCCCGGCGTTCATCGCCGACTCGGGCCCCTGCTCCCTCCGCATCCGCGCCAGCACCGCCTGCACCTCCTCGTCCGTCGTCTGCCGGAAGTCGTCGTAGAACTCGCCCACCGAGCTCATGAACTCGGCCGGGTGCACGCACACCACCTCGTCCGCCTCCGCGCTCAGCGCGTCCAGCGACTCCACCGCTCCCACCGGTACCGCGAGGATGATTCTGCGCGGACGCCGCGTCCTCAGCGCCCGGAGGGCCGCTCGCACCGTGCCGCCCGTGGCCACGCCATCGTCCACCAGGATGACCGTGCGGCCCTCGAGCACGGGCGCCGGCCGCACGCCCCGGAACCGGGCAATACGGGCCGCCACCTCCCGCGCCTCCCGCTCGGCCGTCTGCATCACCTCCGTCTCGGAGAAGCCCAGCGAGCGCATCATCTCCCGGTCCAGGAAGAGCGCCCCGCCCTCGGCCACCGCCCCCAGGCCCAGCTCCGGCTGCCCCGGCGCCCCCACCTTGCGCACCACCCATACGTCCAGCGGCGCCCCGAGCGCCCGGGCCACCTCGTTCGCCACCGGAATCCCGCCGCGCGGCAGGCCGAGCACCAGGGGCGACTCGGCCGCGTATCCCGTCAACAGGGCCGCCAGCTGCCGGCCCGCGTCCGTCCTGTCTCGAAAGCGCATGGCTCCTCCCGGGGGCGAGGGTCTCCCCTCTAGGAGAAGCACGGCGCGCGCCATTGGCTCCCGGCACGCCTCCGAGGGCCGGGACGCCCTCTCGGCACGGGTGCGCGAATCCCGCGACCCGGGAGGCCCGGAATGAGGGATGATGCGCCCCACCCGCCCCGGCCAGTCCGGCCCCGCGGGATGCGGAGGGGACCATGGACCTGACCGTCTTCAGCGGCACCGCGAACCGCCCCCTGGGCGAGGCCCTCGCCTGGGCACTCGGCAGCCCCCTCGGCGGCTGCAAGCTCGAGCGCTTCCCGGATGGCGAGCAGCATGTGGAGCTCGGCGAGGACGTGCGCGGGCGCAACGTGTGCATCATCCAGCCCACCGCGCCGCCGGTGGGGGAGAACCTGCTGGAGCTGCTGCTGATGGCGGACGCGTGCTGGCGCGCGGGCGCGGCGCGCATCATGGCGGTACTGCCCTACTTCGGCTACGCGCGGCAGGACCGGCGCACCAACCCCGGCGAGGCGCTCGGCGGCAAGCTGGTGGCGGACCTGCTGGTGCGCGGGCACTTCGACCGGCTGATGGCGGTGAACCTGCACACGGCCTCGCTGGAGGGGTGCTTCACCGTGCCGCTGGAGCACCTCAACGCGGGCACGCTGCTGGCCGAGGCCGTGCGGCCCTACGCGGGCCCGGGCGCGGTGGTGGTGTCCCCGGACCTGGGCGCGGTGAAGCTGGCCGAGCGGTATGCGCGGCAGCTCGGACTGCCCATGGCCATCGTGCACAAGAGCCGGACGAGTGGCTCCGAGGTGAACGTCCGGGGACTGGTGGGCGAGGTGCGCGGACTGCGGCCCATCATCGTGGATGACCTCATCTCCACCGCGGGCACCATCGCGGCGACGGCGGAAGCGGTGCTCGAGGCGGGCAGCGCCGACGACATCACCGTGGTGGCCACACACGCGCTGCTGGTGGGCCCCGCGGTGGAGCGGCTGAGCAAGGTGCCCATCCGCCGCCTCCTCTCCACCGACAGCCTGGTGCCGCCCAAGGGGCTGCCCTTCCAGCACGAGGTGGTGAGCCTCGCCCCGCTGCTCGCCGACGCCATCTGCCGCGTCACGGCCCACGTGCGCCCGCGCTGAGAGAGACCTCCCGGGCGCGCGAGTCAGCAACTGGTCCGATGGTCGGACCAGTTGGCGCCGCTCGCCGCCGGAGGGTGCTCAGGCGCGCAGCACATCTCCCGGTAGAGCGGGTTGGAGAACTCCTGGCCCCCCGCTCGCGCCATGCGCACCAGCCCCAGGTCCTGGACGAAGCGCAGATCATCCTCGGGCACATTACCCAGGGCGAGACCCGCGAGAATCAGATCAAGGATGCAACGCACACGCGGCTTTCGCAGGTGCTGAGCGAGGTGATGAAGGTGGGTGCCCTGGCACTGGAGGAGAATGTTCTTGGCAGCGTCCACATCAGTGGCTGTGAGCGCTTGACTCCGGTCGGGTACCAACTGCTCCACCACAGGGCGTTGACCAGCCAGGGCTGGCCTTGCGTCCAATAGAACGCCCGGTCGATGGCCTCTGGGAGGAACATCTGCCCGGTGTCATCTGTGTGTTGCTGGTACAACTCGGCGACCTCGTCGCGCGTGAAGTTGCGCAGGGTGAGCGACTCCGCCGTGATGTTGAAGAAGCTGGCGGCGCTCATACGGTCTTGAGCCCCGGAGGTCACCTTGTAGTCACGCATCTCATGAAGGCCGCACAAGACAACAGAGGAGGGGAAGGCCACGGGGCGGTCAGGAAAGCCAGCGCGCAACTGGCGCAGCACGCTCAAGAGGCTCAGGCCGCTCAGGGCATCGATTTCGTCGAAGAAGAGCACCAGAGGCCGGGGGCAGGTACGCGCCCAGCTGGAAAGAGCCGAGTCCAGGAGCGTGCTCTCGGGTGCCTTGGGAAAGGGCGGCGGACACAATTCCGCAGGCAGATGGAGTCTGGCTCCGTGGTGTATGCGCGAGAGGATGGCCCGCTGGACCTCGGCGAAATCGTCCCCGGCCACCGCACCCTCATTGAAGGAGACGTAAAGCGCGGCGTAGCAGTTAGAGGCAGTAAGCTCTGCCGCCAACGCCCGCAGCACCGTCGTTTTGCCCACCAACCTCGGGGAATGGAGGACCCAGAAGCACTGCTGCTCGATGAGCCGGTGCACCTCGGGCAAACGCCGCAGTGGCGGCAGCAGGTAATGGGTGGCCGCATGGCACGGGCCATCGGTGTTGAAACAGCGAGGCATGCAGGCACGGTAGCAGGAGCAAGAACATGTTGGGCCATGCACGCCAGAGCAACTCGCTGGCTCCACAGGCCCATTGCCTACGAGCGTTCATCCCGTGGGCTTGACCTTGTTTTCCGAGCCCTACAACGATAGCAGAGTCTTGAACACGACGACGCAAAGACGAGGGACACAGTGGCGCCACCTTTTGAGGGGAACACCCGACAGTTACTGGACACGGTGACGCACCACTTTCTTGAGACCGGCGAACAGATCTCTGGGAAGCGGCTCCGCAAAGCACACCGCATGGAACGTGAACCGTTCAATGCAGCGATGGCGGCGCTTGTTCCGATTTATGTGGAGCAGGTTAATTCGCAGCACAATGACCTGTACTCGCCCACGCTCCGCGGCATGCTTGAGTCCAGCTCTGCGGTCCGCTCGATGCGGCTTGTTGAATCCGTGCTCAAGCGTCTGCGACACGAGTTTGAAGAGGACCCAGACGTACGTTGGTTTACGTGGGCAAAGATGCGGGAAAGTGACGCAACTCTCACAAACGCTGATTACCAAGCGGTCTTGTCACTCCTTAGCTGTGCTCGTCTGAGCAACGGAATTAATTCAGATGCCCCATCTAGGGCTTTCAGATGCCACGTACCCAACGACATCGAAGACCTTGTCAAACTCGACACCGCAAGGTTGCTCGCTTCTCGTATCCAAGAGTTAGAGCGCAAACATCTAAGCGATGTACCAAATCTGCCGCTCCCCACGGTGTTATTGCGCAATGACATCCCGGAAAAGGACAAGCCAGCAGCCCCGCACTCGGGCCTTCTCGAATCCGCTCCACAACCTCTCGACGATGACGACACCAGCACACTCGACCTCATCGAGCCCTTCGACCCAGCGAAGATCCGCATCGAAACGAAGGTGATGACCGTCGATCTACTGCTCAAGCGTTTGAAGGAGCAGGAAATCGACCTCATGCCCGACTTTCAGCGAGAGGGAGGTCTGTGGAAGGAACGAGAGCAGAGCCGCCTTATCGAGTCGCTACTCGTGCGCATTCCGATTCCAGCATTCTACATGGATGCCACCAATGAAGAGCGGTGGCTCGTCGTTGACGGCCTGCAACGGTTGACGGTTTTCAAGCGGTTCATCTTGGATGGCACGCTAGAGCTTTCCCAGCTCGAGTTCCTCCGCCAGTTTGAAGGCATGAAGTTCCAGCAGCTCCCCCGCCCAATGCAGCGGCGCATCGAGGAGACCCAGGTCACGGTGTCCCTCATCCAGCCTGGAACGCCGGAAGACGTGCGCTACTACCTCTTCAAGCGCATCAACACCGGCGGGCTCCCGCTCACCCCGCAGGAAATTCGGCATGCCTTGAACCAAGGGCCTGCCTCAAAGCTCCTCGCTGAACTCGCCCGCGAGGAGGTGTTCATCCAAGCCACCGGAGGCAGCCTGCGCGCACAACGGATGGCAGACCGCGAGTGCATACTCCGTTTCTTCGCCTTCCGCCTGACGAGCATTGAGCACTACCGCAGCCAGGATCTCGATGGCTTCCTGAACGATGCCATGCGGCAGATGAACAAGATGGAGTCCGCCAGCCTTGAGGAGCTCTCACGTTCCTTCCTGCGAGCAATGAAGGCTGCGCACGAAATCCTTGGTCGTTACGCCTTCAGGAAACGGACGCAGGCAAACGACCGGATGAACCCGATCAACAAGGCGCTTTTCGAAACCTGGTCGGTGAACCTCTCCCTCCACTCCGACGACGAACTCGCTCGCTTGACCGAAAGACGCGAGCAAGTGAACCAGGCTTCGATGAAGCTCCTCTCGGAGGATTCGGAGTTCGCCCTATCGGTGACACAGGCCACGGGCGACGCCAAGCGCGTGCGCATCCGGTTCGAGCGTGTTGCCGAGTTGCTGCGAGGTGTACTGAAATGATCACCGGAATTACCCTGACGAACCTGAAGTGCTTCGCGCAGCAGAACGTTCCACTGGGAGCGCTGACCTTGTTGACTGGAATCAACGGGACAGGGAAATCTACAGTCATCCAGTCGTTACTGCTGCTCCGGCAATCGTGGCTCCGCGAGCTCCTGCCAAAAGGTGCTCTGGCGCTCAACGGCGAACTTGTAGAGATGGGAACGGGGCGAGATGCCCTCTACGAGGGCGCCGCCAAGGACGAAATCGGCATCGGCCTGCAGTGGGATGACAGCAAGGCGAAGTGGTTTTTCAATGTGAGCCCGGAACTCGACGTGCTCACCATGAAATCCGACCCAATCCCAGAACAGGCGTACCAACAGAGCCCATTTCGGGATGGGTTCCAGTACCTCACCGCGGAGCGAATCGGTCCTCGAGTCGCCTTTCCAACCTCCACCCATGCGGTCCGCGAGCAGCGGCAGCTCGGGCGAAGCGGCGAGTACGCAGCCCACTATCTAGCCATCTTCGGCACGGAGAAAGTCCAGCTTCCCGCGCTCATTCGCGAGGACGCTGCCTCCTCGTCGCTCCTCAACCAGGTGGAGGCATGGCTGAGCGTGGTCAGTCCCGGCACCCAGCTCCGGATCCAGGAGTTTGCAAACCTCAATCTGGCCGAACTCCGCTATGCCTTCTCCGGTGGCGACGTCGCCAGCCGCAGCTATCGGTCAACGAATGTCGGCTTTGGTCTCACTTATGCACTGCCAATCCTCGTGGCGGTGCTCGGAGCCAGACCGGGGTCACTCGTCATCATCGAGAACCCCGAAGCGCATCTGCACCCGCGCGGACAGGAAGCACTGGGTGAGTTCCTCGTGCGTGCGGCGAAAGAGGGTGTGCAGGTTGTAGTGGAGACCCACAGCGACCACGTGCTGAATGGAGTACGACTCGCGATAGCGAAAAAGCTCATCCAGCCAGAGTTGGTACGAACCCACTTCTTCCATCGTCGTGCCGGAGAAGGCGCACGAGGAATGGTGTCGCCGCAGATAGACGCAGATGGACGGCTATCCGACTGGCCTCGCGACTTCTTCGACCAATGGGATCGGAGCCTGGAGGAACTGCTCAGTATCAATGAGGCTACTCGATGAGCAGGGAACTCTTCTTCAACGAGCTGTCCGCTACGCCCGTCGCCAATCGCCATGCTGCACGGGAGATGATGAAGGCGCTCGTCGACACGATACAGGCCTCGTGGCGCGCTGGCGGGAAGAACTTCCGTGCCGAACGGGAACTTGGACTGCTAGAGATCAGCGAAGGATATTCGGTGCGCGATTGGCGCAACGATGATGACGTCCCGCGTGAACTCCGGAGTGCATGGCGCAGCATACAGACCAAATCACCCTTGGTGCGACCAGACACGGCTCCAGAGGAACGGAGTCGACTGCTGGGCGGAGAATGCACGTTCGAGGGGACCTCCGCATACGGACTCGCAGCGGCAGTGCAA
Organism: Archangium sp.; assembly: GCF_057119385.1. Lineage (NCBI taxonomy): Bacteria > Pseudomonadati > Myxococcota > Myxococcia > Myxococcales > Archangiaceae > Archangium > Archangium sp. Next base: position 13,393 of record NZ_DBNGVP010000102.1, read on the forward strand.
CTCGGAGGACTGGCGATCAGCATGCCCAGCCACGAGAAATGGCAGCGTGCACTCCTGAAGGCCACACTGACAGAGCTGAGCGAAGACGATGTCACCCCAACTGAAGTGGAGATCCGGCACGCAGCAGTGGAAGCCCACGTCGCAGCGCACCGCGAGTGGCTGAAACCACCGCTGAATGAACCAACCGACGCGAGAGACCTGTGGAAGAGACGTGCTGAACTCTACCCAGCGCTTGAGTTCTGCGCACACGTGGAGAATGCACTCGAAGCGTTCGGCTCAGGAACGGATCTCTTCAAGCAGGTCAAAGCGCGGCTGCGCGACTTGCAAGACTTCTTTTCGGCGTGGGATGGCAAGGTATTCGACCCGGACAAAGTCCCGTTCAAAGTCACGCCGGACAGCCCGACGCAACTGAGGGAGTATCCAGGCGAGCGGACATTCCTGTGTCCAGACGGCGTCACGCGTCTTTTTCGGTGGAAAACGAAGCTGCCGGATGGACACCGGCTCTATTTCGACCCTCAGGAATCAACGTGCAAGGCAATCATCGGCGACGTGGGACCGCACAAGCACTGAAGTAGTCAGTGAGAAGCAACTCAATCCCGCCCCGAGCGCACTTCCACAACTCGCTGATTGGCCTCACTCCTGCGCCTCCGCCTGTTTCGCCTCGCGACGGCTTCTTTCAAATTTGGAGTCGGTCCAGGCGGTTTCTCCAAAATCTTCTGCACGTGCTCGAAGTCCGCATCCGACAGAACGATGCGTTCACGCTGAGCGAGCCATTCCACGTACTCTTCTGAATCAGTCGCTCCGGGCTGAATCATGCTCTTCTCCCAAGAGCCGAAAGTGGTCTCGATAGGACCCTCTCGGGTGCGCTCTCCTGAAACTCGTCCAACTGTTGAACAAGTTCAAGCACCGGCCCGCTCCGTCCGGCGCCGCTGCACCAGTGTCTCGAACACGAGATACGAGAGCAGCACCAGCCCCGCGAACACCCCCGTCGTCCCCACCAGCCACCGGTACTCCAGCGGCTCGCTCACGTGCCCCAGCACCGCCTCCAGCAACGAGCCGGGCCGGTTCAGCACGTTCCAGCTGTTCCACCGCTCGAAGCGCCCCAGGTAGATGCCGTAGCCGCACAACACCGACACCGCCAGCACCCCTCCCCACGCCGCCACCCGCCCCCACCGCTCCTCCAACAGCCGCTTCCACACCTCCAGCGACAACAACCCCAACAGCCACCCCGTCGCCGCGAAGCTCGCCAGCATCGCCGCGTCGAACCACAGCGGCACCCCAGGCCTCGGCTTCAGGTGGATGAAGTCCGTCAGCAGGTACGGCGCGTTCGGAAACGCCAGCAGCCACGCCCCTCCCAGGGGCAACAGGTTCCACGCCCTCGCCTCACCCCGCGCCTGCAGCAGCCTCGCCAGCAGCGCGATCCCGTACGGCACCCACGCCAGGAACAGGTTCCACACCAGGAAGATGAAGCTCCTCCTCCCACTCCACTCCAGCCGCAGGCAGAGCATCACCACCGCCACCGCGCTGCTCCACAGCACCGGCGGCAATCCGTGGTGACGCAGGAGGGACAGCACTCGGGCACGTGAGGTCATCATGATTCACCGGGGTGTGGCCCCGAGGCCACGGTCAGTTCCGCCCCTCCGCGTCCCCCGCTGACACGAAGGCACGGCAACCGTGGCCACTCGGAGACAGCGCGACACGTGGGCGGGGCGGGAAGGCATCCACCCGGGGGACAGAGCAAGCCCCGGGCCATTCCCCCGGCCTCCGGTTAATCTCCCCTCCCATGTCCGACACGCTGCTCACCCACCTCGAAGCCGGAGTCCTCTCCCTCACCTTCAACCGGCCCCAGAAGAAGAACGCCTTCACCGGCGAGATGTACGACGCGGCCGCCCGCGCCCTCGTCGAGGCCGACGCCAATGACGCCGTGCGCGTGGTGGTCCTCACCGGCTCGGGCGGCACCTTCACCGCGGGCAATGACTTGAAGGACTTCCTCGAGCACCCGCCCACCGGCGAGAGCAGCCCCGTCTTCCGCTTCCTGGCCGCCCTGGCCCACCTCTCGCGCCCCGTGGTGGCCGGCGTGGATGGCGTGGCCGTGGGCATCGGCACCACCCTGCTGCTGCACTGTGACTACGTCGCCGCCTCCGAGCGCGCCGTCTTCAGCATGCCCTTCGTCAACCTCGGCCTCAGCCCCGAGGGCGCCTCCAGCGTGCTGCTGCCCCGCGTGGCCGGCATGGCGCTCGCCTCCGAGCTGCTCATGTTCGGCGACCCCTTCGACGCGCCCACCGCCCTGCGCGCCGGCATCATCAACCAGGTGGTGCCCGAGGCCAGCCTCGCCGAGGTGGTCCAGAAGCGCGCCGCCGCGCTCGCCGCCAAGCCCCTCGAGTCCCTGCGCCTCACCAAACGCCTGCTGCGCGAGCCCCTGCGCGCCACCGTGGACGACGCCCTCTCGCGCGAGGGCGCACTCTTCATCCAACGGCTCGGCTCCGCCGAGGCCCGCGAGGCCTTCAACGCCTTCCTGTCCAAGAAGAAGTAGCGGACGCAGTCGCTCCGCAGGGGCCTACGCCGCCCCCTCCAGCAGCGGCGCCTCGCCCCGCAGCCGCTCGGCCGTCAGCTTCAGCCTCCGCACCACCCGCCCCATGTCCGCCGGCGACACCGGCGGCCACACCCGCGGTGGAGTCCTCGGCAGGCTGGGTCGCTGCGGACCCTCCCCGGACGTCGTCTCCTCCGAGGGCGACGACTGGGGAACCACCAGGGGAGACAGGCCGTCGTCCGTCGCGTGCGCCATCGTCGCCTCCAAGGGGGGGAGACCTCCACTCCGGGAACCGCCACTCCGGGTGAAGAGGCTAGGCACCCCCTCTGGGAGCGTCAAGGCAGCCGGGCTCTGGCGGGAGAATCTGTTTTCCAGCCAAAGCCCGGAAAGCCCTGAGTGTCCTGGGGACGACAGGACTCAGCGGCCGGGGCGCGTCGGCACCTTCTTCGGCGAGGCGAGGAAGGACTCGACGCTGGAGCCCTGCGCCGCCTTGAAGGCGATGCACAGGTCCATGCGCTCCAACGCCTGAGCCAGCGAGCGGGTTCCACCCGGGGCGCGCTCCATGCGCTCGGTGAAGAAGGCGGCGGCCTCCTGGCGGTGCACCGGGTCGCAGTAGGCGGCCACCGTCCACACCAGCGCCCCCAGCCGCTCCTCCGGCAGCCGCGCGGCGAGCGCGTCGTAGTTCTCCTTCACGAAGGCGTAGGCCACGTCCCGCGAGCGCAGGTCCTGGCCCGCGGCGAAGAGCAGCCGCGCCACCTCGCGCATGTCCACCGAGCTGTCCAGCAGCAGCTTCAGGTTCTCCTCCACCAGCGCCGGCTCGCGGAAGCCCGAGAGCGCGCTCACCAGGTGCTCGCGCTTGCGGCGATCCTTCTCCGAGCGCATGGCCGTCATCAGCCTGCCATGCAGCGCCGCGTCCCCGTGCGCCGAGGCGATGCCCAGCGCCGTGCGCAGCAGCTCCGGAGACACCGCCTTGCCGTCCGTCAGCCACTGCTGCGTCAGCTGCTTCGCCTCGGCCACCAGCTTCGGGTCCCCGCCCTGCTCGCCGGCAATCTCGAGCAGCAGGGGCCGCAGGAGCCGCGTGTCCTCGTCCTCGTTGGCGCGCGGGGTGAAGCCGAGCGCCCGGGCCCGCGCCCCATACGTGTCGCGCAGGAAGCGCTCCCGGTCCGCCTGGCGCGCGTCGGACAGCAGCGAGGGCCGGAGCATGCCCAGCAGCTCCAGCGACGCCTGGAACACCTGGCGGTCCCGCTCCCCGGCCAGCCCCGGCAGCAGGCCGAGCGCGTCCGCGGCCGGCATCGCCCCGGCGTTCACCAGCGCCTGCACGTCACCCAGGAGGGCCACGCGCTCGGCGCGCGAGAGGTGGCGGCTCTCGGTGGAGAGCAGCCGGCCCAGCATCTGCGTGTCCAGGGCGGAGCGGTAGTAGCCCGCGCCGTCCGCGTTGGGCATCACCCAGGTGGGGCACGTCTTCGCCTCGGGCAGGGGCAGCTCGGCGGACTCGCCCTGGAGCACCGTGCAGGCGCGGCCGGACCCCTTGCCCGAGCCGTAGCGCACGCACAGGGGCACCTTCCACTCCTGCTTCGCGTCCCCCGCGGAGCCCAGCGGCAGGAAGCGGCTCTGCGACAGCCGCACCACCGGCACCTTGCCCGAGCAGTCCAGCCGCGTGGTGACGAGCGGCGCGCCGCCCTGGTCCAGGAAGGAGCCGAGCACACCGGACACGTCCTGGCCCGCCTCGGCCGAGAGCGCGTCGAGGAAGTCCTTCGCGGTGGCGTTGCCGTGGGCATGGGCCCGCATGTGGCGCTGCACCCCGCGCTGGAAGACGTCCCGGCCCAGCCACCCCTCCACCATGGTCAGCACCGCCGCGCCCTTGCCGTAGGTGATGCCGTCGAAGGCGCCGAGGATGTCATCCGGCCGCTGGATGGGCTGGCGGATGCGGCGCGCCGTCACCAGGCTGTCCGTGCCCAACGCGTAGGAGCGGCCCCGCACCCGCTCGACGGGGGCGTCCCACGTGGGCTGGGCGGACTCGACCATGCGCGGCGTCGCCCAGGTGGCGAAGGACTCGTTGAGCCACAGGTCATCCCACCACGCCATCGTCACCAGGTCGCCGAACCACTGGTGCGCCAGCTCGTGCATCTGCGTGTTGTAGAAGCCGCGCTGCCGGCCCACCGAGTCCTCGCCCGGTCTGGCGAGCACGGACCCCGAGTTGAACGTCACCAGGCCCGGGTGCTCCATGGCCCCGCCGAACAGCGGCACCGCCAGCACGTCCAGCTTCTCGTACGGGAAGGGCATGCCGAAGTAGTCCTCCAGCCGGGCGAGAATCTCCGGCGTCACCTTCGCGGCATAGGTGCCCTCCACGCTGCGGCCCCTGGGCGTGACGATGCGGGTGCGCACCCCCTTCTGCCCCGAGGGCGCCGCCTCGAGGAAGTCGAACGGGCCCACGCCAAAGGCGATGAGGTAGCTGGGCAGCGGCTGCGTCCGCGCGAAGCGGAAGGTGGTGCCCCCCGAGGCGCGCGGCTCCTCGTTCACCAGCGGCGTGTTGGTGACGGCCACGTTGCCCGCGGGCACGTGGAAGGTGAGCTGCCAGGGCACCTTGAAGCCCGGCTCGTCGAAGCACGGGAAGACGCGCCGCGCCCCCACGGGCTCGAACTGGGTGTAGGCGTACCACGCGCCATCGTCCTTCGCGCGGAAGGCGCCCGTCGTCTCGCGCTCGGAGAGCTGGCCCTCGTAGGCGATGCGCAGGTGCGCGGCGCCGGGCTTCAGCGGGCGCGCCGGGACGAAGCCGAGGAAGTCCTCCTTGCCCTTCACCCGCGTGAGGACCTCGGAGACGCCGTCCACGGTGAGCGTGGCCTCGCGCACGGTGAGGTAGCGGCCGTGGAGCCAGAGGGCGTCCGTGGCCTCCTTCACCTCCAGGTCCATGTCCACCACGCCCTGGAAGACGGGGGCCGCGGGGTCCACGGTGAGCTCCACCGTGTAGCCGGTGGGGCGCACCTGGGTGGGCAGGCGCAGGGCGGGCGAGACCGGCTCGGGCCGGTTCGTGGCCACCACCTGCGCCGCGGGGCTCGACGAGGCGGGAGGGCTGGCCTCCGGCGTGGGAACGGGCTGACGGGCACCACAGGCCGTCAGGGCGGCCAGGAGGGCGAACGAAGCGCGTCGGGAGAGTCTGGGCATGGCGCACGGTCTAGCCCAGGACGGGCAGGCGGGGTAGCGACGGGCAGTGGGAGCCCCCTTGCCTGCCACCCCACTTCCAGGTGGAGTGCGCCGCCGTGTCCGCCCCCGCTCCGTCCCCCGACTCCCCCCGCCTCCCCCTCCCGCTCCCGCCCGCACGGCTCGTCCAGGTGCTCGGCGAGCGCCCGTCTCCCGTGGTGGGGTGGCTCGCCAACCGGGTGATGGACGCGGTGTGCGCGCTGCCCGCCTCCTGGAAGGATGGGCTCGCCCGCTTCGTCGGCTGGCTGGCGTTCACCCTCGGCATCCGCCTGCGCGTGGCCCTGGAGAACCTCACGCACGCCTACCCGGAGATGAGTGACGCGGAGCGGCGCCGGATTGCCCTCGGGGCCTACATCACCATGGCCCGCGTGGTGCTCGAGTCCATCGACGAGAAGGACCACGTGGACCCCCACTGGGAGATTCCCGAGGTGAAGGGCGAGGCCTGGGAGGCGCTCAAGGCCAACATCGCCAGGGGCCAGGGCGCGCTGCTGGTGACGGCGCACTTCGGCAACTGGGAGCGCGCGGGGAAGATGTTGCTGCGGCGCGGGATTCCGCTCAACGCCCTGGTGCGGCCCCTGAAGGGCGCGCTCAACATGCGCATCGTGGACAACCGCATCGCCGCGGGCGCGGGGCTCATCTACCCCAAGGGCGCCATCGCCGAGGCGTCGGAGGCGGTGAAGCTGGGCGAGACGGTGCTGATGCTGCTGGACCAGTCGCTGCCGGCGAAGGCGGCGGTGTTCGTGCCCTTCTTCGGCCGGCCCGCGTCCACCACGCCGGCCATGGCGGTGGTGGCCCGGCGCACGGGCGCGCCCGTGTTCGTGGTGATGGGGATTCGCGACGAGAGCGGGCAGAAGCTGCGGCTGGAAGTGGAGGGGCCGATTCCGGTCCCCGAGGGCCTGGGCGAGCAGGACGCCACCACGGCGCACACGGCGGCGGTGACGGCGGTGCTGGAGAAGTACGTGCGGCGCTACCCGGACCAGTGGCTGTGGCTGCACCGGCGCTGGAAGGTGCAGCCGCCGTCGCCGGAAGCCCCGGCCGCCCTCCCGGGTTGACTCCACGAGGACGATGGCGCGGACCCTCTTCATCGGAGACGTGCACGGCTGCGCGGAGGAGCTCGACGCGCTGCTGCACGCGTGCGGCCACCGGCGGGGAGACCGGGTGGTGCTGGTGGGGGACCTGGTGGCGAAGGGCCCGGACTCGGCGGGCGTGGTGCGCCGGGCGAGGGAGCGTGGGTTTCTCGCGGTACGGGGCAACCACGACGAGCACGTGCTGCGCTGGCGCGCGGGGAAGATGCCCGAGGGCAAGAAGCTCAAGCGTGAGCACAGGCAGGTGCTGGACACGCTGGAGGACGCGGACTGGGCGTACCTCGAGTCGCTGCCCGTGCACCGCCACTTCCCCGAGCTGAACGTGCGCGTGGTGCACGGGGGCCTGGTGCCCGGCGTGCCGCTGGAGGCGCAGAAGCCGGAGCTGATGCTCAACCTGCGCAGCATCACGCCGGAGGGAGAGCCCTCGAAGAAGATGGACGCCGGAGTTCCCTGGGCGAGCCTGTGGAAGGGGCCCGAGCTCGTCATCTTCGGCCACGACGCGCTGCGAGGCGTGCAGCGCCACCCGTATGCCATTGGCCTGGACTCGGGCTGCGTGTACGGCCACGAGCTCACCGCCTACGTGCTGCCCGAGGCCCGCTTCTACTCGGTGAAGGCGAAGCGGACGTACATGGACCTCGACGGGCCTGCGTGAACCATCAGCCCTCGGGCGGACGGACCACCAGCACGGGCCGGCCGGCGCGCGACATGACTTCCTTGGCCACCGAGCCCATCAGCGTCTTCTTCAGCCCCCCACGGCCGTGGGTGCCCACACAGATGACATCCGCGGACAGGCGCTCGGCGGCCTTGAGCAGCGCCGTCGCCACGTCCTGGCCCGACAGCACCTCCACCTGCACCTTGCGCCCCTGCGAATCCGCGTCCCGCGGCAGCAACTGATGCAGCCGCTGCCTCAAATCCCGCTCCTGCTCGATCGCCTGCTGCGGGTTGTCCGCCACCGTCACCACGTGCACCGTGCCCCCGTTGGGCAACAGCGAGAAGGCATACGGAATGGCCCGGTTCGCCGCGTCCGAGAAGTCCGTGGCCACCAGCACCGAGCCCAGCGCCGGAATGGGCACCGCCGAGCCCCTCGCCGACACCTCCACCGGCACGCTCGTCACCGACATCTTCGCCAGCCGCAGCGCGTGGTGCGACACGCTCCACAGCTTGCCCAGCGCGCGCCGCTGGTGCGTGCCCACCACCAGCAGGTCCACCTGCTCCTCCGCCGCCAACGCCACCAGGTGGTCCGCGATACGCCCCACCCCCGGCTCCAGCCGCAGCCGCGCCGGTGCCTGCCCCATCGCCTCCAGCGGCGACACCAACGAGCGCACCTCCTGCTCCAGCGCGCGCTTCAACTCGGGCGTCACGTCCTGAAAGGACTGCGGCTGCGCCAGCCCCATCCGCTGGTACTCCTCGTGCGGCCAGTAGATGCGCCCGGCCACCACCTCCACCGGGCCGTACTTCCGCAGCCCCTGCAGCCAGTCCCGCGCCGCCTCGAAGGGCAGCGAGCGGTCCACCCCCAACATCACCTTCAGCGGGCGCGACCCCTTCACCCATGCCTCGAAGGGCTCCGCCTCGCGCACCACCAGCAGCGGCACCGGCAGCGCCGTGGCCAGCCGGTCCACCGTGCCCCCCACCCCCAGGAAGGGCGAGGCGCTCGTCGGCCCCGCCGTCACCACCAGCCCCGCTCCCTTCTCCTGGGCGAAGCGCGCCAGCTCCTCGGCCGGCTCGCCCGTCAGCAACTGGTGGCTCACCCGCGCCCCCAGCTTCTCCAACCGCTTCACCTCGTCCAGCAGCGCCGACGTCGCCGTGTCCCGCAGCGTCTGCCCGAAGGCCCTCGCCAGGTCGCCCGGCAGCACGTGCACCAGGAAGAGGGGCTCGTCCATCTTCCGCGCGAGCTCCGCCGCGGCCGTGGCCGCTCGCTGCGCGGCGTCCGAGAAATGGGTGGCACAAAGGATGGTCATGGCTGCTCCCGCACAGGCCCGAGGGCCCGGGTCTCAATGAGTCGATTCACGTCCCGTGCCGGGCACTCTAGCCACCCGCGCCTCCCGGGAGCGGGACAATTCGCTCCCCCTGGCCCCTGTAAATGCTGCGCACCCGGTGGACCCCACCGCAAAGCCTGCGTGCCCGCCCTCGGAGCGCACGGGCGGACGGCGTTGGCACCCGGCTCGCACTACCTTCACCAGAGAGCCCTGGAGGTCCCCATGTTCCGCTGCGCGTCCTGTGGTGCCTTCAACCGAGTGCGAGAGCCCCGCCCCCCCGGCGAGCCCACGTGCGGCCGGTGTCAGCGTCCGCTCGACCTGTCGGGCCAGCCCCAGGAGGTGGATGGGGAGGCCCTGTGGCGCGCCGTGCGGGCCTCGCCCGTGCCCGTGCTGCTGGACTTGTGGGCCCCCTGGTGTGGACCGTGCCGCACCGCCGCCCCCATCCTCGACGCCGTGGGCCGCGCCCAGGCGGGCCGCCTGCTCGTCCTCAAGCTGAACACCGAGGAGCAACCCCAGGCCGCCAGTCAGCTCGGCGTGCGGGGCATTCCCACCTTCGTCGTCTTCTCCGGTGGCCGCGAGGTGGCCCGCCGCAGTGGCCTCATGCCTCGGCCCGAGCTGGAACGGTGGGCTTTGGCCTCGGCCCAGGGCGGAGGTCCGTGGGCCTCCGCGTGAGCAACCCGGGGCCCGTGGCACCCTCACCCCGGGGGGCTTGCCCCCCCTTTGAACGACGGGGGGCTCCTCTCCCGGAGGGCGAGGGGCAAGGGGCTCGGGCGGGAAGCCATGAGGCGGAGAGCTGAGGCGGAAAGCTGAGGAGGAGCGGCGATGAGGATGCGATTCCGGGACCGGGAAGAGGCGGGGCGGCAGCTGGCCGGGCGGTTGAGGGGCCTGCTCGATGAGACCCCGGTGGTGCTGGCGCTGCCGCGCGGCGGAGTGCCCGTGGGCTACGAGGTCGCCACGGCGCTGGGGGCCCCGCTGGAGGTGCTGGTGGTGCGCAAGCTGGGAGTGCCCTGGCGGCCGGAGCTGGGAATGGGGGCCATCGCCGAGGGCGGCGCGCTGTACGTGAACGCCGAGGTGCTGGCGTACGCGGACCTGACGAACGCGGACGTGCTCGAGGTGGCGAGGCAGGAGTCGCGCGAGCTGGCGCGGCGGGTGCGGCTGTACCGGGGCGAGCGGCCCCTGCCAGACGTGAGGGGACGCACGGTGCTGCTGGTGGACGACGGCCTGGCCACGGGAGGCACGGCGCGAGCGGCGGCGCGAGCGGTGCGCGCGCTGGGGCCCCGGCGGCTGGTGCTGGCGGTCCCGGTGGCGGTGGCGGAGACGGCGGAGGCGCTGCGCCACGAGGAGGTGGACGAGGTGGTGACGGTGCAGGAGCCACCCAGGCTGGGCGCGGTGGGCGTCTGGTACGAGGACTTCCACCAGGTGGACGACGAGGAGGTGCTCGTCCTCCTCAGACAGGCGCACCACGCTGGAGCCTCGCCGTCCCCCTGAGCCTCCGTTCCCTCAGCGTCCGGCGAAGGTGCCGCCGTCCACGTTGAGCGCGTGGCCCGTGACGAAGGACGCCGCGTCGGAGCACAGCCACACCACCGCCTCGGCCACCTCGTGCGGCTGGCCCACGCGGCCGATGGGATGCGTGGCGGCGAGCCTCTCACCCAGCTCGGGATGATCGCGGAAGATGTTCTCCACCAGCACGGTGCCGCGGATGACGGCCGGACACACGGCGTTCACGCGGATGTTCTGCTGCGCGTACTCGAGCGCCGCCGTCTTCGTGAGGCCGAGCACCCCGTGCTTGCTGGCCGTGTACGAGCCGAGTCCCTTGGTTCCAATCAGCCCGGCCATGGAGGACATGTTGACGATGGAGCCGCCGCCCTGCGCGAGCATCTGCCGCACCTGGTACTTCATGCACAGCCACACGGCCCGGAGGTTGGTGTCCAGGACGGCGTCCCACTCCTCCTCGTCATACTCGTGGAGGGCCTTGGGCGCGGTGGTGGTGCCCGCGTTGTTGAAGGCCACATCCAACCGGCCGTAGTGCTCGACGGTGCCGCGCACGAGCGACTCGACCTCCGAGGCCTTCGTCACGTCCGTGCGCAGCGCGATGGCCTCGCCGCCCTGCTGGCGGATGAGCTCCACCGTCTCCGCGTTGCCCTCCTGGCCCCGGCTCGCGATGACGAGCTTCGCACCGGCCCGCGCCATGGCGATGGCCGTGGCGCGGCCAATGCCCGAGCTCGCGCCCGTCACCAGCGCGACCTTTCCTTCCAGCTGCTTCATCTGTCACTCCTTGAAGATGGCGACCGCGGCGACCCCGTCCGGACCCATGTAGCCGCGGTACATGCCCGACGAGTTGAAGGGCATCGCCACGTTACCCTGCGCGTCCATGGCGATCACCCCGCCCTCCCCCCCGGCCTTCACCAGCACCTCCATCACCACCTGGTTGGCGGACTCGAGCAGCGGTAGGTCCAGGTACTCCATGCGGGAGCAGATGTCGCGAGCGACGGTGTAGCGGATGAAGTACTCGCCATGGCCGGTGGCCGAGACGGCGCAGCGCTCGTTGGCGTAGGTGCCGGCGCCGATGACGGGCACGTCTCCCACGCGCCCGAAGCGCTTGTTGGTCATACCGCCCGTGGAAGTGCCCGCGGCGAGGTTGCCCGCCTGATCCAACGCCACCGCGCCCACGGTGCCGAACTTGTGCTCCTTGCCCGCGGGGTGCTCCCAGAAGGTCCGCGGGCCCTGGGGCTGGCCCTGCTCGGGCGGCGTCTGCTGCTGCTGCTTCTCCGCCTCCAGCGCGCGCTGCAGCGACTGCCAGCGCTCCTCCGTGTAGAAGTAGCTCTCCGGGACGAGCTCCACGCCCTGCTGCTTCGCGAACTCCTCGGCGCCCGCGCCAATCATCATCACGTGCGGGGACTTCTCCATCACCGCCCGCGCGAGCGAGATGGGGTTCTTCACGTGGTGCAGGCCCGCCACGGAGCCGGCCTCGCGGGTGCGTCCGTTCATGATGGCGGCATCGAGCTCGTTCTTGCCGTCATGGGTGAAGACGGCGCCCTTGCCCGCGTTGAAGAGGGGCGAGTCCTCCATGACGCGCACGGCGGCGGTGACGGCGTCCAGGCTGGTGCCCCCCTTGGCGAGGATGGCGTGGCCGGCCTGGAGGGACTCGGCGAGCACGGCGCGCACGGCGGCCTCGCGCTCGGGGGAGAGGGACTCGCGCTTGATGACGCCCGCGCCGCCGTGGATGACGATGCCCCAGCGCGGGGCAGGCTTGGAGACGTCGTCGGAGGAGCTCATGCGTTTCTCATCTTCTCGTCGGGTGGTGAGGGACGTGGAGCAACCGAGGGGCAACAGCAGGGCCGCCAGCGCGGCGGCGGAGAGGGCACGGCGAAGCGGAGCGGGCATGGAACGAGGGTCTACTCCAAGTCGCTCGGGGGCTCACGGGAGCTGACGCGTCAATGCCCGTGGCAGCACGGTTCTTGACGCGTCAAAACCCCCTCGAAACCGGTCCCTCCTGACACAGTTTTCCCGCGCTCTCCTCTGAGGCACGCCTCGAGCGCCCTCCTGGCACGGCGGCTGCTCTGGGGTCCCCCGCGCACCCCGCGTCTTCAGGAGCCACCATGAATCCATCGTCCACACCCCTTCGTGCGGCGCTCGCGCTGCTCATCGCCATCGCCTCGGGCTGCACCCGCAGCGACTCCTCCGGAGAGTCCGCTCGGCCCGAGACCGCCGTGAGCGCCCAGCCCCTCTTCACCAACGGCAACTTCGAGGAGGGCACCCTCAACGGCTGGAGCGTCAGCACCTACCTCAATCGCGGCATCACCCTGCCGCCCAACAGCACCTCGGACCTCAACCTCCAGACGGGCGGTGTCGCTCGCACCGGCGCGAAACAGGCCACCGGCGGCCCCGAGACCGCCATCCCCGCCGGCCTCACCGCCGCCCAGTCGCTGCGCTGGCCCCGCTATGGCCAGTGGGCCGCGGTGGTGAACGAGCTGGGCAACAGCAACAACGTCAACCGCCTCGTGCAGTCCGCGACGCTCGCCTCCTCCGACGTGGACCCGGCCGATGGCAAGGTGCACGTGCGCTTCGCGCTCGCCCCCGTGCTCCAGAACCCGAGCCACTCCCAGGAGCAGCAGCCCTACATCTACATCACCCTGCGCAACGTGACGCGCGGCACCGTGCTGTGGAGCACCTTCAACTTCGCCAACCAGCCCGGCGTCCCCTGGAAGACCACCGCCGACAACATCCAGTACACCGACTGGCAGTCCGTCGACGTCGCCCCCGGTGACGCGCAGCTGTCCATCGGCGACACCGTGGAGCTCGATGTCATCGCCGCGGGCTGCTCGCAGGGCGGCCACTGGGGCCATGTCTACGTGGACGGCTTCGGCTCGTTCCTCCCCGGCCTCTCCATCGCCGCCACCGCCGTGAAGTCGGCCAACGCGGACTCGGACCTGACGTACACGTACCTGGTCAAGAACTCGGACACGAGCGCCGCCCGAGACACCACCGTCACCATCGTCCTCCCGGACCACACGACGTTCGTCTCGCTCGACACGCCGCCCGGCGTCACCTGCACCCACGACAGCGCCACCCGCACGGTGACGTGTGACCTGGGCACGATGAACCCCACCGCCAGCGCCTCCTTCGGCGTGAAGGTCCACATCGACCCCGGCGCCACCGGCAAGGTGGCCCACGGCAACTACTCCGTCGACGCCCAGGGCGTGTCCCCGCTCATCGGGCCCCTCGTCGAGACGGCCCTCACCGCGGGCGCCACCTACGCGGACCTCTCCGCCTCCCTCTCCGATGGCGTCGTCGGCGTCGGCTGGGACCGGCCCGTCCACTCCGTCCTCACCGTCACCAACCGCGGCCCCAACGCCGTCACCGGCGCCTCCATCGACCAGGACTTCCCCGCGGACCTCACCGGCATCTCCTGGACGTGCACCGCCACCGGTGGCGCCACCTGCCCCGCCGCCTCGGGCACCGGCAACATCCACACCACCGCGGACCTCCCCGTGGGCGGCACCGTCACCTATACCGTGGACGCGCGCGTCGTCCCCGGCTCCGGCTCCGGCTCGCTCACCCAGCGCGCCTCCGTCTCCGTCCCCGCTGGCATCCAGGACCCCGACGGCGGCAACAACACGGCCGTGGACGTCAACGGCATCGGCACCCTCCACACCGTCACGGTGCAGAAGGACCCCGAGGGCCAGGGCAGCGGCACCGTCGTCACCAGCCCCGCCGTCATCCACTGCGACCCGTCCTGCGCCTCGGCGAGCGCCGACTTCCTCGAGGGCTCCCTGGTGAGCCTCACCGCCACGGCGCAGCCGGGCAGCACCTTCGCGGGCTGGAGCGGCGGCTGCACGGGCACCACCAACCCCTGCACCCTCACCGCCAACGCGGCGGCCACCGTCACCGCGCTGTTCAACATCAACACGTACCCCATCACCACCAGCGCCAGCGAGGCGGGTGGCTCCATCACCTGCCCCTCGCCCATCACCCACGGCCAGCCCGTCACCTGCACCGTCACCGTGACGCCGGGCTACACGCTCGCCTCGCTCACGGACAACGGCACGGAGGTGACGTCCTCCGTCTCCGGCGGCACCTACGTGCTGACGAACGTCACCGGGCCGCACGACCTGCTCGCCCGCTTCACGAAGCGTCCGGGCACGGACTGGGGCGGCGCGTGCACCACCGACAGCGAGTGCTCCACCGGCTTCTGCGCCGATGGCGTGTGCTGCGACACCGCCTGCGATGGCCAGTGCGAGGCCTGCAACGCGGCCGGCAGCGTGGGCACCTGCGGCGCGGTGACGGGTGCGCCTCGGGGTGACCGTCCGGCGTGCGCTGCGGATGGCACCGAGTGCGGCGGCGTCTGCGACGGCACGAAGCGCGACACCTGCTCCTACCCCGGCGAGTCCGTGCAGTGCGGCACGCCGAGCTGCTCCGCGGGCGTGGCCACCACGTCGGGCACCTGCGACGGCGCGGGCGCCTGCGCCACCGAGACGCTGAGCTGCGGGGACTACGCCTGCGGCGAGGTGGCCTGCCTGGCCACCTGCACCACGGATGACCAGTGCGCGGACAACGCCTTCTGCCTCTCCGGCCAGTGCAAGCCGAAGGGCCAGCATGAGCAGTGGCTCGCGCAGGGCAGCGGCTGCTCCAGCACGGGGGGTGCCGGCTCCCTGCTGCCGCTGATGCTGGGCTCGCTCGCCGCCTTCCTGCGCCGCCGCCGGGGCCCGGGCGCGGTGATGGCCGCCGCCGCCGCGGTCTCCGCTCCCGCCGCCGCCCAGGCGCAGGACGACCTGAGCCGCTCCTTCCTCGTGGAGCGCTTCCAGCCCCAGCCCGGCCGCGATGACGTGCTCGGCGTGCAGTCCGCGCACGTCCCCGGCCACCTCACCTTCAGTGGCCGCCTCTTCGCCGACTACGCCCACCAGCCGCTGCGGCTCGTCTCCGTGGACAACCCGGGCTTCCAGCGCGTCCTCGTGGGCGGCCAGACGTACCTCACGCTCGCCGGCTCCGTGGCGCTGTTCGACCGCTTCGAGCTCGGCGCCGCCCTGCCCATGATGGTCTACCAGACCACCAGCGGCGCCGGCATGGTGGACCCCAAGCTCCAGGGCGCCCTCACCACCACGGCGTTCTCCGACCTGCGCGTCAACCTGAAGACGGCACTGCTGCGCTCCAAGGACTTCGGGCTCGCGGTGGCGCTGCCCGTCACCTTCCCCACCGCCCCGCCGGACTCGTACCTGGGCGGCGGCAGCGTCACCTTCAACCCCACCCTCGTGGGCGAGTGGCGCGGCCCCCGCGGCTCGGCCGTCATGGCCAACGCCGGCCTCTTCTTCGGCAAGCCCCAGCGGTTCCTCAACCTGAACCTCGGCACCTCGGTGACGTACGGCATCGGCGGCAAGGTGGACCTGGTGCCCCGCTGGAAGCTCGCCCTGATGTCCACCCTGGCCGGTGAGGTGGGGCTCAACGGCCCCTCCGTCCCCACCAGCCCCCTGGAGCTGCTGGTGGCGCTGCGCCTGGGCTACTTCAAGAACGTGGAGATGACGCTGGGCGGTGGCCCCGGCCTCACCAACGGCTTCGGCACGCCGCGCTTCCGCGTGCTCGCGGCCCTGAGCTACGCGCCCTCGGATGCGCTGAAGCGCCCGGTGCAGCCGGCTCCGGCTCCGCCCGCGCCCATCGTCACCGCTCCGCCTCCGCCGCCTCCGCCGCCCGCGCTCGTGGCGCATGACGACGAGGGCCGGGTGCTCGCGGGCCAGTCCATCACGCTGAACATCCTGCGGAACGACGAGGGCCAGCCCGGCGAGCAGCTGCGCGTGGCCGAGGTGGGGGTGACGTCCAGCGGTGGCCTCGTGGAGAGCACGCCCGAGGGCGCGCTGCGCTACACGGCGAAGGAGGGCTTCTCCGGCCGCGACACGTTCACCTACCGCGTCGCGGGTGGCCCCGAGCGCTCGGCCACGGCCAACGTGGTGGTGATGGTCGAGGCGCCTCCGCCGCCTCCGCCGCCGCCCGCTCCGGCGAAGGTGGTGGTGGAGAAGGGCAAGCTGCGCACGATGGACAAGGTGTTCTTCGCCACGGCCAAGGACAACGTGCTGCCCGAGTCCCAGAGCATCCTCGACCAGGTGGCCGCGGTGCTGGAGAGCAACCCGGACATCCAGAAGCTGCGCATCGAGGCGCACACGGACGGCGCGGGCAAGGCCACCTACAACAAGGACCTGTCGCAGCGCCGCGCGCGGTGGGTGCGCGAGTACCTGGTGCAGAAGGGGATTGCTCCGCAGCGGCTGACGTCGGAGGGCTTCGGCATGGAGAAGCCCATCGACACCAACGACACGCCCGAGGGCCGCGCCAACAACCGGCGCGTGGAGTTCGTGGTCATCGAGTAGGCCCGGCTGTGTTTCCGGCGGCACGGTGCGCGCGAAGAACGTGTGCACCGTGCCGCCCGGCATGAGAAGAAGCGCCCCACCAGAAACGGGAAGGGAGCCACTCATGAACGACTGGAAGCTGCCGTGGGAAGGAGGATGCCGCTGTGGACGGGTGAGGCTGAAGATCAGCGCACCGCCGCTGCTCACCATGGCCTGTCACTGCACGGGCTGCCAGCGGATGAGCGCCAGCGCCTTCTCCCTGAGCGCCGCCATCCCCACCCAGGGCTTCGAGGTGACTCGAGGCGAGCCCGTCATCGGTGGCCTCCACGGCGAGCACCGTCACTACTTCTGCCCGTACTGCATGAGCTGGATGTTCACCCGGCCCCACGGCATCGACACCTTCGTCAACATGCGCGCGACGATGCTCGATGACCCGAGCTGGTTCTCCCCGTTCATGGAGACGTGGACGAGCGAGAAGCTCCCCTGGGCCACCACGCCCGCGGTGCACAGCTTCGCGAAGCTGCCCGCGTTCGAGGACCTCGAGAGGATGACGGACGAGTACGCGGCGCAGGCAAAGAAACCGGGCGCGGCAAATCGAAAATAAGTGTGCTCCGGGGGCTACGCCAGGGTCTTGCCGTCGGGCAGGTTGAGGATGGAGAGGAAGAGCTCATAGAAGGCGTCCGCGTTGGCGCCCATCGCGACCGACATGCGGCTGCCCCGGGTGTCGTCCTGGAGCAGCTGTCCGGAGTGGTCCTCCTCCTCGTTCAGCTCCTGCACGACGCGGATGCCCATCTGCTGCGTGGTGACGAGGGAGGGCGCGACGAGCGCGGCGGCGGCGAGCGGATCCCAGAAATAGAAGTCGCCGCTGTTCACGAAGGGCATGTCCGCGGTGAGGGCCTGGAAGACGAAGGCCGCCGCGCGGGTGTCATGCCGGTCCTGGAGCCGGACGTAGAAGTTCATGTCGAGCGGCACGTGGTTGCTGGCGTCCAGCGGCACCAGGGTGATGGGCACACCCGAGCGGAAGACGATGTCCGCCCCGAGCGGGTCGAGGAAGATGTTCCACTCGGCCGTCTTGTTGGCGTAGTCGGGGTCCACCACGTTGACGTTGCCCGGCACGTTCACCGCCCCGCCCATCACCACGATGCGGGCGATACGCGGCGCCACCTCGGGGTGGTCGCGCAGCAGGATGCCCAGGTTGGTGAGGCCACCGATGGCGAGGATGGACACCGGCGTGGGCGAGCCGAGCAGGGTGGTCCGCAGGAAGCTGACGGCGTCCTGGGCGGAGGGCCCGTTGGGATTGGTGGGCAGCGGCAGGCCATAGACGCTGTCGATGACGGAGCGGATGGAGGTCGGAAAGACATTGCTGTAGCGCAGCGGGGCGTTGGCGCCGCGGGCCACCGGGAGGGTGGGCTGGTCCACCAGCATCAGGAGCTTGAGGGCGTTGAGCGTCCCCGGCGTGAGGTGGGCGGCGCCCGTGCCGGTGGTGGTGATGCCCAGCACGTCCACTTCGGGGTGCTTGAGCAGGAAGAGCATCGCCATCCAGTCATCGATGTCCACGTCGGTGTCGATGATGACAGGCAGGCGCGAGGCGGTCGTCTGTGGGGTGCTCATGGGGCTGGCTCTCTCTCCTTGCTGCTTGGGAGATCCACGCTAGCAGGAAGCCCCGGGCCCGCATGTAACGAAACCCACACGGGTACGGCCGAGTCCAATCCCATCTCATTATTTCCAAACACTCTCACATCATGAACAAGGTGGGCGGGGATGATGCAGAACCTGCTCATCACCCGCTGAGGGCGTCCCGGGCCACCCGCCCCGTGACGCGGCGCACGGAATTCCCGTGAGCCAATTCATGGCGTTGGTACGAACCCTCGGTGAAACTGCCGAAGCACTCCGGGTGCCAGCTCGCACCCGGGTGCACAGACGCCGTTTCCCCTCCGAGAGGACCCCATCTCCACCATGTTCCGTTCCGTCCGCTCCACCGTCGGCCTCACCCTCCTGGGACTGGGCACCGTCGCACACGCCCAGACGGCCGCTCCCGTCCGGCCTCCCAAGGTCCCCCCCATCCAGGGCCCCATGTCGCGTCCCACGGTCGCTCGCGCGGCCGAGAAGGCTGTCGCGGCCACGAAGGAGACAACCTCCGGGTTCGCCTACCGCAACGCCACCACGCCGCCGGCCCCGGGTTGGACGGGCCCGGTGTTCCAGCTCAGCCACGACTATCCCCAGAAGGACCCCGGCACCTGTCCGGCCAACGTCTGCACGTGGTTGTCCAACAAGAAGGTCACCTTCGACCAGACGCCGGGCGAGAAGACGCAGACGCAGTGGTCGCCCGAGTGGGCCCAGTACATGCAGCAGCTCCTGGACTACGTGCGCGAGGGCCAGGATCTCCAGCTCGACAACCAGGTGGGCTGGCAGGTGAAGGTGAACGGCAACACGCGCTGGTTCCACATGCCGTGGATGGCGTACGACACGAAGACGGGCCGCGAGTTCGTCCACGGGCTCACCAACGAGCGCACCGCGCAGATCTCCGACTTCCTCGGCGAGCAGCTGGTGGATGAGGGCCTGAACAAGCTGTCGCTGTCCGCCACGAAGGAGACGGCCCAGGGCTACGAGACGTGGGCGTTCGGCGTGTACAACGAGTGGGGTGGCTACGCCATCGGCCGCTCCTGGAACACGGACGGGACGCCGCGCATCGACAAGAACCACAACGGTGGACCGCAGCCGGCGGGCCTGCCCTTCCCGGAGGGCACCCTGGTGGCCAAGCTGCTCTTCACCACCGCCACGCCCAAGGACGTGCCCTACCTGGAGGGCTCGCCGGTGTGGCAGGCCGACCGGCACCAGACGAAGGGCACCCTGTTCCTGTGCGAGCGCCAGGTGCAGGAGGTGCGTCTCATCCAGCTCGACGTGGCCGTGGTGGACAAGAGTTCGCCCACGCGCTGGGTGTTCGGCACCTTCGCCTACAATGGCAAGCTGAAGGGCAAGACGGTGTGGGATCGCCTGGAGCCGGTGGGCGTGCAGTGGGGCAATGATCCCTGGTCCTCGCCCGCGGCCGCCAAGGCGGACAGCCTCCCCATCGTCCAGAGCGTGCTCAACACCAAGATTGGCACCTACCAGCACTTCGGCTGCAACAACCGCCTGGCGGGGCCGGTGGACAACAAGCTCTCGTCCTGCATGGCGTGCCACGCCAATGGGTACACGCCGCAGGCGGGCGTGGCCTCGCCCTCGGGCTCCAACACCATCCCGCCCATCTTCGGCTTCCCCGGCCAGTGCACGACGAACTCGGTGGACAACGCCAACTACTTCACCAACAACCAGTTCCCCATGGCCTACGCGGGCGGGCAGTACCCGAACCTGATGAACATGGACACGTCCCTGCAGATGTGGGTGGCCTTCCTGCAGTACGGCCAGTTCAACCAGTTCAATCAGCCCGAGGCCTGCGTGAACCCCAGCGGTACCTGAGCCGTCCCCCCCGCGCCCCCGTCCCGTTTGGAATGGGGGCGCGTCCACGAGGCCGCGCGCCGAGACCGTCTAGAACTGGCCGGCGCGGGCCTCGTCGAAGGACACCCGGTGCTTCATGTAGAGGGTGTCCAGCATGTGGTTGCTGATGGGGTTGAGGTTGCCGTCCGTGAAGCGGTGCACCACGGCGCCCTTGCCCGCGTCCTTCAGGAAGTCGAGCGGATCCACGCTGCCGCCCAGGCCCGTGAGCGTGGGCACCGGGTCCGCGTTGTTGACGTAGTGCACGTACTGGGGGCCGTCCGGGTACTTCGTCGAGGCCGCGCCGAACGTCTCCACCTTCAGGTGGCTCATCATCTGCGCCACCTGGGCCTTGGACAGCCCGTCCTCCAGGCGCAGCCGCTGCTCCACGTCGAAGAGGGCCCGCGCGGTGATGAGGCCTCCCTGGCTGTAGCCCATCAGGTGCACGTCCCGGCCCGCCTTCAGCTCCGAGTAGACGGTGTCCGCCAGGGTGTCCACGGCGGGGTTGCTGCCCTTGTCCAGCTTGTCCGTCACGCACTGGGCCAGGTCCGTCACCAGGCCCTGGGTGGCGTTGTGGATGCCCACCACCTTGGCGCCCGACGTGTCCGCGATGGACTGCATCTCCTTCAGCTGCCCGTCCAGCGGCGTCATGATGCCGTTGACGTAGAGGATGGTCTCCGAGGGGTTCGGGTTGTTCTTCGGGGTGACGCCCGGAATCTGGCCCAGCGCGGTGCCGGGCGGGAACGTCTGCCCCTGGGTCCCCACGAACTTCCCGTCGGACAGGCGGTCCGGCTTCGCGTCACCGCCGAAGAGCCGATTCAGCTCGGCCGCGTGCGAGGCCTCGAACACGTCCAGGCCCATCTTCACGAAGCGGGGCACATCCGCCAGCCCGCCCTTGGCCAGGTCCACCACCTTCTCCAGCGGATTCAAGGACTTGCGCTCGGTGGCGGTGCGGGCGGTGGCGGTGCCCGCCGGGCTGAACGCGCTGGCATTGCGATGGATGGACGTCATGGCCGGCTCCTGCTGACTCGAGAATCAATGCGTTGCCTCATTATCCGGCGCGCTGTGGGAAAAGTTGCGTGCCCGAGGCGGAACGAGAAAGACCGGGCTCCCTGAATGAGCGCCCGGCCTTCCCCTCGACTCCCGGCGGTCCTGTGGCCGCGGGCTCGCTCAGAGCGCCAGGCAGTCGAGGCGCACCGGCTTGTGCTCCAGCGCCTGCCGGATGCCGCTGTACACCACACCGTTCGACGCCAGCCCGATGTGGTCGACGAGGTTCGTCGGGCATTGCTCCGGTGCCTGCACGAGCACGTTGCACTTCAGCGCCTGACCGGCCGCGTTCGTGCGATCGCAATTGGCCATGACCCCGTACGAGGACGGATTCACGAAGAGGTCGTTCGTGGTCAGGAAGCTCGTGTAATAGATGGGGTCGCTCGCGGGCCGCTGGTTGATCTCTTGGATGAGGGCCGAGCCGTGGAGCAGCTGAGCGCAGACCGGAGGTGGAGTCGCCGCCTTGCAGCTGAACAGCACCGTCGCCACCAGCTCCAACAGGGAGCCACTCTCGATGTGGACGCCCTGGTGGGGCGAGCCCAGGGTGATGAGGCTCTCGACGGAGTGGGGGCCGTAGTCGTGGACATAGGTCCGTGACGTGATGCCGCCCTGGCTGTGGCCAATCAGGTTGACCTTCGGCGCCCCGGTCCGGAGCAGCACATCCGCCACCTTGTAGCTGAGCTGCTGCGCGCTCCTGTGGATGTCCATCAGGCCGAGCTCGGGGAGCTCGAAGAACTCGACGGTGTAACCGTCCGCCCGGAGACGCGCCTCGAGAATCCAATAGAGGATCTCTCCCGCCATGGTTCCGCCCACGATGATGACCGGATTCTTCTGGGCCACCGTCGGAGGAGGAGGAGGCGGCGGCGGGGCCGTGGTGATGTTGCAGGTCACCACACTGGCCAGCGCGGTGCCCGGGTTGGGGATGCCGGGAGGATCCGCCGCCAGGCAGGCCCAGGAGCCGTCCGCCTGGGGCCCGTGCTGCACCATGAACCCGGCGTGGGCCGAGCCATTGCCGGCATAGGAGAGCTCACACCCGCCGCCCAGCGTCTTGCCCGTCACCGGAGGGACGGCGATGGACTTGGGATAGCTCACCACCGGGGACTTCGTGCCCTGGGTCACCGAGCAGCTCAGCGCGGGCTTGCTGGGGAGCGTGGCCGCCTGCGTGGGCTCGATCGCCACCCTGCAGGCGACGAGCGAGGCCTCGACGGTGGCGTCCTGGAAATGATTCGGCGGGTCGACGGCCTGGCAGGACCAGCCCTGTCCATGGGCCGAGCGCTTGGAGATGACGACGTTCTCGGCGTGGACGGAGCCGTTGCCGAAGTGCGAGCTGTCACAGCCTCCGGAGACGACGACATAGCCGTCCGAGGCGAGGGCCGGGGGAAGTGTCACCTCCGCGGCCGGGTTGCGCGAGGGGCCCGTCTTCTTCGAGAGCGTGGTGCACTGCAGGCGCAGGCTGCTGATGCTCGGGTCACTGGCCTTGCAGTAGGTGACGGAGGCCTTGGCCCAGGCGGGGTTGGAGACGAACGCCGGATCCGCGGCCTTGCACCGCCAGCCGTGCTCTCCATCCGGGGCGTTCTGCACCATCACCCCGGCATGCACGGACTCGAAGCCGAAGCGCGACACCTCGCACCCACCGCCCACCCGGACGTAGCCCTGCTGCTGTTTGTCGAGGGGGACCGTCGCCACCGCCTTCGGGTTGGCGGCCAGTCCGGAGAGGGGGGCCCTCGCCTGTGTCGACGTCTGGCAGTCGAAGGTCACCTGCGCGGCGGCCGTCGAGCCCGCCAGCAGGAACGCGGCGGCCAGACCCAGATATGTGCTGTGTATGGATTTCATCTCGGGTCTCCCGCCTTTCACCGCAGCACTTCGCGCAGGGTGATCTCGTAGATGAGCGTGGCATTCGGCGGAACCTTGCCGGGAAGACCCTCGGCGCCGTATGCCAGCTGCGGGGGGATGACGAAGCGGTACTTGCCGCCCATGGGCATGAGCTGGAAGGCCTCGGCCAGGCCCTTGATGCCACCCGTGACACTCATGACGGCGGGCCGGCCCAGGGCCGCGGAGCTCTCGAACTCCTCACCGCCCGCGACGGAGGCCGTGTAGTCGAACACCACCCGGTTCTTGGGGCCGGGGCGCGCGTTCGGAGAGGCCGTGAGGACCACGTACTGGAGGCCACTCGGGGTGGTGACCACGCCCTTCTCCTTCTGGTTCTTCGCCAGGAAGTCCTGCCCCTCCTTGCCGTACTTCGCCCGGTCCGCCGTGAGCTTCTTCTTCTGGTTCTCGAGCGCCGCGGAACGGGCCCGGTCACGCGCCTTGAGGAGGTCCGCGGCGCTCAGCTGGGAGGGCTTTCCCTCCAGGTTGTCCCGGATGCCCTGGAGCAGGGATTTGATGTCCAGGTCCGCGCCCGTCTGCTTGAGGGAGCTCGCGATCTCCTGGCCGAGGGCGTAGCTGTTCTGCGCCTTCTCCGTTCCGATGGCCGCCGGTGTTTGCGCTGCCGCCGCGGTCGCAACGGTGCAGAGCAGAAGGAAACCAATCCGTGTCATGACGTCGAGCTCCTGGGTGGTACCGCGGTCCTCCACCACAGCAAGCCCTGAGCCAGCGTCCGCCGCGGCCGCAGGCCACCCAAGGGGGCGGAATCAGGTTCCTGGCACCCGGGAACTCGGCACCAAGGAAAGGCCTGACACGTCAGCGTGGGCGGCTGACACGCCAGAGCCAAGCCTGCTTGGAGTGCATACGGGTGCGCGGCCCTCGATGAAAGGAGCGGCAAGGACATCCGAGATTACGCCTGATACGCCTGCCGTGCGTCCTCCGGCCCTTCGGCAGCGCACCACGGCTCTCCATCAGGCGCAGGAACGGCTTGTCAGGGGTGCTTGACCGGGGCGCCTCCCACGCGCCCCCTGGCACGCCCATGCCCCACGCTGACGGTGGACGCGGGAGCACTGGAGCCCGCCCTCAGGAGTTCAGCAACGTGTCGACCGTCGAGCGCTCCATCTTCTGCCACAGCCGCAGGGTCAACCATTCCTTCGCGAGCCCCGTGACGCGCTCGTCGTTGGGCGCGAGGGTGAGCAGGTTCATGAGCTCTGCCCACTCCTGCTCGGAGAGCGGTGGTCCACCCTGGGCGCGGCGGTAGAGGGAGAGAAGGTGCGGAGTGGTGGCAGCGGCAAGTTCGGCGAGCGCCATCTCCAGCAGCCCAGGATCATCCACCTGCGAGAGCCTTGCCAATGAGCGCAGCCGGAGTGACAGGAATCTGGAGTCATCCAGCCCCCGCAGTTCTCCCGCGCCCGGGTGCCCGCTCTGGGATGCGAAGTCCGTCAGCCAGCGCTCCGCTGCCTCGCGCGCCTCCCAGCCGCCTCTCGCGATGATTCCCACCAGCAGCTTCGCGATAGCGGGAGCTGACAGCCTGGCCCGTTCAGCCAGAGCCAGCGTCGTCGCCAGCGACAGCTTCGCTCCGTATGTGGACAAGAACTCGCGGACAAGGGCGGAACGGCGCTCCAAGCCACACCCGAGACGTTCGAGGGCATCGAAAAGGTCAGGAGCCGAGAACCGCCAGCGGCTGTGGTCGGAACGGGGATGGGAATCGAGGCCGAGGCATGAGATCAACACGTCGATGCGCTCCTGCTCGGACGCTCCTGCCTTCGAGAGCGTGTCGAGCATCGTTTCGAGGCTGAGACGCTCCCAGGGGGCGAACGCGGCACGGCCGAGGGACTGCCGCAGCTTCGCGTCCGCTGGCTGGAGCATCAGCAGCGCATTCACGAGTGTGTAAGTGCGAGCGGCATGGAATTTCGCGGCCCTGTGAATGGCTTCCTCGAGGATGGGAGAGAGGTGCTCGTCCTGGTACTTCAACCCGATCAGCCGGAGCCCTACGTCCGCCTTCCGATCCAAGAGGGTCCACGAGTTGTCGTGCTCTTCATTCGCGCTCACGGTGGGGGCGAGGGCCAGCGCGGGGCGCAGGAGCTCGATGCGGCGCTCCGCGGGCAGTCTTCCCAGCGTCGCGAGGCTGTCGAACATGAGGATGGTGTCGATATCTGTGGGGGGCGCCTGCCCGTCGAGTGCTTCCCGGATCCACCCGCGCACCACCTCCGAAGAATCCGTGGGCAGTTCCTCCTCCGAAGAATCCGTGGGCAGTTCCTCCTCCAAGGAGTCCAAGAAGTCCATGGACAGTTCCTCGGGGTCTTGCTCGCGCTCCGGGCTCTGATTCGAGGGCGGCTGGCACCACTCCGTGAGCCTCTTCAACATGCGATCGCTGTCCTCATAGTGGGCAGACGCGATCGCGAAATCGACGGCGAAGAGGACGGAGTCGCGACTCACGGGCGTCCGGTTGACCAGGTGTGCGAGCCTGGCACGCCGGTCCAGAGGCTGCTGCCGGAGGACGGACCACAGCTCGGGACAAGCCCCCAGCCACCAGATGAGACAAGGCTCGACGTCATAAACTGACGGACTTGCCGGGTCGTATCGTTCAAGAACCCGCTCCTCCATTCCAGGTGAATAGAGGCCGTACTTGCTCACGAGCCTCGTGATGGCTTCGAGCTGCTTGTCAGGCGCCGAGGCCAGGCGGGCCAGGAGGGCCGCACGCACGGCTTCCCGGCAGTCGTCCCGCGCCGCAAGGACCCTCACTCCACAAGTGAAGCGCTCCCATTCTTCCGCGTGGAGCCATGCCGCCAATGGCTGTACACAGGCGTCGGGCCGGTACATGCAGAGCACACGCATCGCCTCGAAATCGACACGGTCCAGGAAGTCAGTCCTCTCGAACCGCGCTTCGCCAGCCAGACCGGAAGCGAGGGCACGCCGATCGATGGCGAGCAACAGCCAGCGGGTGTTCTCTCCTTGTTCGTATTCCTCGGACAGCTCGATACAGCCAAGCAGAGCCTCGCGGGCTTTCTCTTCGAGGATGCCGCATCCCAATGCAAGGTGTCCCGCGCCCAACCGCAGCGAGTCCTCCGGTGAATCGAGCACACGGACGAGGGGGTCCTGGATCCACGCACGGGCTTGCTCGGGATGGTGCCAGGAGAGCTGGCCAGCGGCTTGGAGCACCCGCCGCGGGTCATCCCCCTCGAGCACCCGTTGCCAGAGGCGGGTGGCCTCCTCCGCTGCTCGTGCGTCCTGTAGCCAGTCGGCGAGCGATGCAAGCTGTGCCTGCGAGAGCTGATGCGGCTCGAGCGCCCGGCTCGCCTCAAGGGCGGACCTCCGCGTGCTGTCGTGCCGAAATCCCATCGTGACGAGGCGGAACAAGATGAAGGGGTTCGTGCTACTCGCCCCACGTTCGAGGCGCTCACGAAGCGCGTCACCCACAGCGGGAGTCTCATCGGCCAGGAGGAGTTGAAGGAGCGTGTACTCGGCCACGGTGCTGGCGTAGTCCGTGCACTCCAGCGCGTGCATCAGGTAGGGGATGCTCGACAGGTCCTCTTTCACGAGCCGTGAGAGGAGGAGGGGCCACTCCAGGCTGATCCCTTCCCTGGGATTCGCGGGAGGCTTTTCCTGGGGGAGCCCCTTCAGCACGGCCCGGACGGCTTCAGCGGCGAAGGGTGTCAACCGGCCGAGCACCCGCCAGAAAGCCTCTCTCTCATTCGCCCGCGCTGCTTCCTCCGCTGCGATGGTCGCGGCGCGTACAGGGGGCTCGTCACACCAGAGCAGGTGGTCCGCTGCCCCTAGCCGCACCGCAACGTCGTTCGCGTCGAGAAGCTCGTGCAGGATCGGCAACACCTGCTCCGTGCCCTCCTGCGAGGAGGCCACGAGCTCGGCGGCCTGGAGCCGTGCCGCGGCCGGCACGCTGGGGTCCGAGGCGCAGGCCAGCCATCCATCGATCGGCTCATGCTTCAACCACCTGGTCAGTGTGGGCTTCCCCTCGTACACGGCCGCTCGTACCTCCTGCGCCGGGGAGCGCGCACACTGTTGCAGCGTCGCCAGGGCCGTGCGGGAGAGCGCGGGGTCATGGCCGAGCGCCAGGTACGCCCAGCGCACGCGCGCCAGGGCGTCGGAGGAGCGCATGCCACGCCGTAGCGCATCGTGGAGCTGTTCATTGTTCTGCTGGAGCCGGAGCAGGAGGCGTGCGGCGCACATCCTCCGCCCCTCCTGTTCAGCGGTGAGCCAGCTCCGAAGGAGTGCGGTGAGGCTCCGCTGCTGTTCCGCGATCGACCCCAGCAGTGACTCCAGCTCCGTGAGCAGCCTGCCACTGGCCTTGGCGGTCTGTTCCAGCACCGCCTCGGACAGTCCTTCGACCACGGGCGCCACGTCCTTGACGAGCTCGCGGGCGTGGTGACCCAGTGTCGAGTCGGCGCTGATCCACTCGACGAGGGCCTTCCGCACGGACGCATCGTCCGCCAGGAGCCGGAGGACCGTCTTGGCCTCCTGATCACGGGAGTAACCCTGCTGCCCCGAGAGCGCCATCTTCAGCACCTTGGCGACGTCGTCGTCCCAGGCTCCGGCGATCGCGAGCAGGCATGCCGCGGAGAGCCGCAGCTCGCTCCGCCTGTTCTCGTCGTGTCGTTCCGTGGCGGAGTCCTGCTCTGACTGGCGCTGTCCTCCCGGTGCGAAGGAAACCTCCGAGCGAAGACGCATGCGCACCAGCTCGTGCAACCGGGCCTGCAACGGAGGCCCGCCACGTTTCACCCGCTCAGCGATGTCACCCGGGGCGAGCGCCGAGGTCCTGCCAAACCGGCCCAGGGCGTCTATCACCTCGTTGCTCCAGTCACCCGCGGAGGCAAGGCCGAAGGCGCCGTGGAGCCGCAGGGTGTCGTCGCTGCGTTGCTCCAACCAACGGGCGCAGGCCTTCCGCACCTCCAGGATTTCCGCGGCGGCTGGCGCCAACAGCCGGGCAAGCCAATCCTGCACTTCGGGCACTCCCCGGCCATCGAGGCCGGCGAAGCGCTCCAGGAGCACGGGTGGAAGGGGGTGGCTCGGGAGGGCGTGCTGGGTGAGCTGGTCGAAGTCACCCCAGAGCGGCGAGGGCGGCGTGGTCTCGAGCAGCTCGGCCCAGCTCGTCCACACGCGCTCGACGATGGCCTGGCCGAAGCGCACCTTGTCACCGAGGCAGGCCGAGACGGCACGCAGGCCGGGGCGGAGCAACCGGCCCACTCCTGTCTCATCGCGTGCGAGCAATCCCTCGGCGAGTGCATCGAGCTCGGTGTAGTCGGTGGGAGGCACCAGGCAGAGCCGTGCCGCGGCGAGTTGCAGCACCAGGGGAGGAAGGTGGCGGTTCTTCAGGAGCCTCTTCGCGGCACCTCGCCTCTTGCGGGTGAGGGCATACGCGGCGAGGAACTCGGCGAACGTCCGGTGCCAGAACAGGATCGTCTTTTCTTCCCGGCGGATGAGGCCTGTCTCGAAGGCGAGCCGGAGCGCCTCCCGTGCCTCGCGGGAGGATGAGCCCCGCTCCCCTCCGGCCGCGGCGCCGAGGAGTTCGAGGAGCCGGTCCTCCTCGAGGCTGTGATGTTCCTGCTTCAGCACCAGCCTGGACGCGACGGAGGCCCAGGTGTCCAGGAGCCGGCCTGCCTCGGTCTCGGAGAGGGTGAAGCGCCACTTCCCGAGGAGTGTCTGCAGGAAGTTCTCGAAGACGAAGACCCGGTGCAGGGGAGCGCCATCCCCGTCGGTCGGGGTGAGCGCGGACAGCGTGAGCAGGAGGGGATTGCTGCTCAGCTTGAACCACTCGCTTTCGAGCGTGATGGCGCGCAGCAGGGCGCTCGTGCGGCGGCGGGCGCGCTCCACGTCCCGCGCGTTCGCGTGCCGCGAGGTCTCGATCAGGTGGTGCAGGGTCGCCACGAGGTAGCGCTGTTGCCGGTAGTGGAGTGGCGCGAGCAGGGTGTGCGGGATGTCGTGCACTCGCGGCCAGTAGCCATTGGGGCGCGAGGTCAACAGGAAGCGCACCCGCTTGTAGCGTGTGACGAGGCTCTCCACTGCATCGACCACGTGCTTGCGCTGCGCCTCCGGAACCTCGTCGAGGCCATCACACAGGAGGAAGACGTGCCCGCCGGCCAGCATCGTGTCGAGGCTCTCTCGGAGCACCGCGCGTGCTCCCAGCTCGCGGAGCTGGCGGCGGATGAATGCCTTGAGGCTCAAGGCTCCATTCTTCTCGAGGGCCTTGCCGAAATTCCCGAGCGCGAGGCGCACGGGGAGCAGCTCTCGCAGCTTCGCGATGGCCTCGCGTGCGTCCGCGTCGTACGTATCACCGCTCAGCAGTGCGCGCGCCTGGTCTCCGTCCCGTCCTTCCATGCAGGCCAGGAAGGCGAGGCGCGTGAGCACGCTCTTTCCCGCGCCCGGATCTCCGATGACGACGAACCGCCGTTGACGGAGCGCCACGGCGAACGGGATCGGCGACTTGCTCCAGCCGTGGCGCTCTCCATGGTAGCTCCATCGCTCATCCGCGAGCTGAGAGAGCTGCTCCTGGTGGGTGCGCCATTCCTCGGGCTCAAGGTCCCGCACGCCCGCTTCGCGATGGAGCCTCGCCTCGCGGCTGCCCGTCGCGTGGACTTCCTGGTACAGCGAGGGAGCCACCGCCACGGCGAGCAGCTCGAGATCCGTCTCGTGGGGGCCCTGGGGAATGCCCACGAGGCCTCGGAGGTCGAGGCGGCGGATGTCCGGCTCCCGCGCGCGGGAGCGCTTGTACTCGGCCACCGCCTTCGCCACCTCCTGGGGAGGGGGGGCGTCCACCTCTGCCTCCGTCTCCGTTGGCAGGTGCTCCCTCAGGAAGGCCAGGAGACACTCCGCGGAGGCCCGTGCGGCGAAGTGCTTGAAGTTGTCGTTCTTCGCGGGGTCGGCGAAGTCCATGACCCCCTTCATCACGATGCTGTGGCCGACCCGTCTCAGGTGTGCGAGGGCCCCGATCGCGGAGGCCTCCATCTCCAGGCCGAGCACCGTGCGCATCGTGGTGGAGAGCTTCTCGAAGATGTCCGGATCCCTCACCACCTTGCTGCCCGTGCCGATGGGCCCCACATGAACCTGGAAGGACTTGGGTTCGGGCAGGCGATTCCGGTGTTGGAGGAGCTCCCGTTGGATGTGCGTGCGCCCCTGGGGCGTGAGCTTCAGTGTTTCGCCCTGAAGCCACTCCTTCTCCCAGAGCAGCTTCAGGACCTTCTTCCAATCGACGCATCGCACCACACGGTCTGGATGCTCGATTGGGTCTTCTTCCTTCAAGCATCGCTCGAGCACCCAGTTCATCTGGTCATCGAGCGAGCGGGGACGCAGGGCCAGCCAGGAGTCGATCCCGGGCGGATGGAACGACTCCGCCTTCTGTTGCCATCTCGGGTCGAGGTTGTAGGTGATGGTGTCCCCCCGCACCCGCTCGACCCGCTGGCCCGACTCGTCCTGTTCAGGCGTGAGGCTGCCGGTGTCGTAGGTCCACAGCCGATTGGCGATGATGACGTCGCCGAGCTCCACCTTGTCCTTCCGCCCGGCACAGACGCCGCACATGGCCAGGCACCGGGGCGCATACGCGTCCACGAGCGGCGAGAGCGCACCCACGGACGCGACGCCGCCCATCTCCAGGGCGCGGGTCACCGCCACGTGAAGCCGCCCGCCCTTCGCGCCTTGGAAGGTCCGGAAGGCGACCTCCAGACCGATGGGGCCCTCCTTCCGCTGCCAGGAGCTTCCGGGCTCGGCCCCGGTCTCGACCTCCAGGACGGCGTCGTATTCTTCCTTGACTGCGGTGATGATGACGACGTCGACGGGCTCTCCCGAGCCCGCTTTGGCATGCCTTGTCGATGCTCTCGGTTTTCGAGGCATGGTGCCAAGCAGTGTAGCAACTCCGTTCCTCAGCCGGTGGCCGGTACCCACCAGGAAAAGCCCTGCTCGGACCACACGGCGGCGAGGGTCTCCTCCCCCTGGGCCGTGCCGCTGATCCACCGGAGTGCCAGCGCGTCGTCTGGCCTCTTCCGGAGTGCTTCCACCAGGAGATCCACGTTGCGCTCCTCCACATGGTCCAGGAGGTCCGCGGCGCAGAACCGGAAGGGGTGCTCGAAGCGTGAGATCCCGGGCAGCTCCCAGAAGGCGGCCTCGATGAGGACCCGGCGGGCCGCTTCTTCATCGACCCGGCCGAGGGCTTCCCTCAGGTGCTTCGGAGCGTCCCTGGCCGTGTTCGGGTCCGTGGACTTCGGAGGCGTCTGGCCGGCCGCCAGGAAGAGCAGGTGCTCGGGAAGGTGCAGGGACCGCTCGGCGAGCCGCTGGAGCGAGGCCTCGCGGCTGAGCTGCTTCGCGACCCGCTTCGCCTGCCCGCCGTCTCCGCATCGCAGGACGGCTTCGGCGATCGCCTCGCGCCAGGGAGCCGTGGCGGCGTCCGCGTCCGCGAGGCTCGGGGGCGGGGTCTCCAACAACCGGACGAGCTCTTCGACGCGGTTCCCGTTCGCGGCCTTCGCGAGCGCCTGGGCGGCCTCGCTTCCCACCTGAGACGAGTGAGACAGGAGGTTCCGGAACAGGTCGAGGTCGCTCCCGGCCGGGAATCGGCTGACGATCCGGATGGCCGCGGTGAGGCTTTGCTCCGGCAGGCCCTCCTGGGACAGGAGGGGGCGCCACCGGGCCGCATCCTCGGGAGCTCCAGCGAGGGACAACACCTCCAGGGCGATGGTCCGGACAGGCGTCTCTTCCACGAAAGCGTGGTCACGCGCCCACTGGAGGACTTCCGGCTGCATGCGTGCCGAGGTCTCGAGTTGTTCCCGGTTCGAGTGGATGAGGTGGAGGGCCTCGCTCCTCAGCCACTCCGCTGTTCCCGGCTCCAGGATGGGGAGGACGCCCCTCAGGCCATCGAGCAGCATCAACCGGCTCGTGGGGGCTTGATGAATCCGGCCCGGAGCCACGCGCAGCGCCCGGCGCTGTACCGTGCCCTCGAACAGCGCGTCGAGCCGTCCCGACAGGAGCTCCGCGCGGAGCTGGCGGGCGACCTCTTCCCCCTGTGGAGTCTCCGCCAGGATGTAGGTCGCGAAATCCGAGGCAGCCCCTTCACACCAATCCAAGGCGAGCGGGACGAGCCCGGGAACGGGAAGGTGCTCGCGGAGCAGGGGCGCGGCGAAGTCCCGTAAGTCCGTCCGTAGCCCAGCGAGCAGCAGGGATTGATGCCTTGGCTCGTAGAGCTGGAACAGCCGCTGGGTGACGGGGTGATACCAATAGTGCGTGAGGCGATTGAGATCCGATTCGCGCTCGGACTCGGAGAAGCGCCGCGGAGGCCGTCCCCCTTTGATGCGGTGGAAGGGCAGCTCGTGGTCAGGGAGCGCGTTCCAGAGCTGCTCGAACGAGGTGAACCCGATGAGGCGCTCGGAGTCGAGGACGGGCCGGGCTTTGCGTGCCTGGCGCTCCAACTCCGCCTGACGTGCCACCTCGTCCTGGGCCGTCTTGCGCGCCCGCTGCTCCTCGTCATATCGGAGCCAGCCGGCGGCGTTCCGTGCCCAGGTGGCGATCTCTGGATCCGGGTCATCGGCGTAGGGCACCAGCAAGCGGGGACTCCTCCGGAGCGCCTGGGCGGCGACCCGCCGTTGGCTCGGGCTCCCATCCTTCAGCATGGCCTGGATGAACTTCGTGGCGTCGATGCCGTTGGAGTGCAGCACGCCGCGCAGTGGGCCGTCTGACGTCCCGGCGTGTGGGAAGAGGGCGGGCCACGCACCTTCGTTGTCCTGTGCGGCCTTGAAGACGTGGAAGAACAACTCGGCCTGTCCCCGAGCCTCATGTTCCCGCATGGCATCGACCCACACGGGCCCCAGGCCATGGCGCACGCGCCGGCGTGGAGTGGGGAGCGGAGCCCGCTCCGGGAGCGCGGCCAACAGCTCCTCGAGCGGGACCTGCCGGTGAGAGGCGAGGATGCTGTAGGCCATCCAACGCTCTCGGTCATCTTGCGAGCGCAGCGGCGCGGTGAGATGTGCCGCATCGAGCCCGTGCGCGAAGGCCAGCAGCAATTTCAATCGTTCCAGTGCCTCGACACGGACAGCCGGAAAACCGTCGCGAAGCCGGGCCTCGTATTCCGCATACGAGGCCTGATCGAAAAAGGACAGGGCGGTGAGCGCCCGCCAGCGTGCGGGTCCATACTCATCGTCGAGGAAGGTCGCATACAGGCGCGAGAGTCCCTGGGCACGAGAGAACCCCCTCTGCCCCAGCAGGCCGAGGTCCCAGAGCAGCTTCCAGCGCCGCAGCAGCTTCACGCGGCTCATGCGCGTGTAACGGCGGAGCATGCGTCCATCCACGCCCTCGCGCTGGCCGGTGTCCGCGTCGTGCTCCAGATCCTTCAGGGCCGCGCGGATGAGCGCCTCGCGCCGCTGGTGCTGGGTTCCGCGTTCGCTCACTGTGTCGACGACGGGCTGTACCGCGTCCAGCGGGAACACGGAGAGGACGTCGAGCCGCTTCAGTCTCCGCTCGGGAGTGGCCCGGTGGGCCCAGACCGTCGCCGCCGTCACGGCGGGGGCCGTGCGCCCCACGTCCTCCGGCATGTCGAAGAGCTCCTCGAGCTGCTCGATCCACGGGCCTGGCGTACGGGCCTCGAGCAGCTCGCGGCCCTGGCGGAAGCGGACCAGCACGCGAGGGGACAGGCCGCGCTCCATCCCAAGCGCGAGCGCCAGCCGCTCCGCGAAGTCACAGGCCGCATGCGGATTCTCCTCCTGGACGGAAGGCCCTGGGGGAGGAGGGGCGGACAAGGGGGGGTGCTGTCCTTCCAGGAACCGGGCCACCGCGGGTGGGCACGCGGCGATCAGCCGCGCGGCATGGGGACGGAGCGCCTCCGCCCAGAGCTCGAGCGCACGCCACAGCTCGGTGTTCTCGTGGAGCCCGCCAGGAAGGCGGGAGATGTCGCCAGGTCCCATGGCCAGCCGGCTGGCCAGGCGCAACCGGCGGACCAGGATCTCCATCGCGGCATCGATGCCGGCTCGCTCCAGGCCGTTCGCCAACAGCAGCCGGGTGGCGAGCGCGAGGGAGGACATCGGGCGGCACTCGTTGTTCGCGAGCGCGTGGAGCAAGGGTCCGAGCCGCCTGGGTTCGACGAGGGCTCCGAAATGGAAGGCCACGGCCTCCACGCCTGGATCTCCCAGGGAGACCAGCAGTTCGCGCTCGGACTCGCGTTGGGACTTCAGGTGCAGGGCCGCGCACAGCTCCGCGAAGCTCTTGTGCGAGAACTGGTACGTCAGGGGCGCGACGCGCTGGACCAGATCGCAGTTGTCGAGGACCTCGTGCACCGCGTCCACGAGTTCGAGGTCTCCCCGCATGCACTCCAGGTCGGCCGGTTCGAGCGCCGAACCTCCGCGCTGGATCATCGCCCAGGCCGCCGCGCCGAGGACTGGCAGCCCCTGCCGGCTGACGTACCGCAGGACCTTCTCGGAGAAGCGTCCCGCCTTCTGCGCGCGCTCGAGAAGGCTGTACAGGCCGTTCTGGAGGACCCTCTGGACGTTCAGCGAGGGGCCCAGCTCCTCTTCGGGAAGCATGGCGAGCAGGGAGAGCCCCAGCGGGGTGGCGCACAGGTCGGCCAGCATCTCCTTGCGCCGGTCAGGGATGCCTCGGACCTCCTGGCGCCCCTCGGTGAGCACCTGCCAATGGCCAGGCCTTCCCAGCAGTTGAAAGAGGCTCTCGCGTTGTTCGGGCTCCAGGGGGAGCAGGCGGAGGTGATGCGGGCCCGGCTCCTCGTTCGGGAGCGGCCGGGCGCCGATGATCGCGGGGCCGGGCCACTCATCCACGAGTCTCCGCAGGCGGGTGCGCTCGTCCGGGTTGACCTCATCGAGCCCATCGAGCAGAAGCCAGACACCGCCGGACAGGAGACGGGAGCGCGCCAGCGTCACGAGTTCCTGGCATTCCTGGTGGTTCAGGGACCGCCGGGAGTATGCCAGGGCCCTGGCAATATCCAGGTCGTAACGGACGAGCGTGCGCGCGCTCACGCCGATCGCGGGCCCGAGTGGAAGGTAGAAGGCGGGCAGCATGGCCGCGAGACGTTGGAGGGCAATGGACTTCCCGCTGCCCGGTCCCCCCTCGATGAAGGCCAGCCGGGAGTGTCCCAGCAGCGAAGCCTCGTGGAAGTCCTCGAGTAGTTCCTCATCCCTCATGGGCTCCGTCCGTGACTCGTCCGGGGGCCCGGCCCGGACGTAGCGCGGGGCCACGGTCTTCCGGGCATCTAACGACATGCCGTTCCAGAACGTCACGCGCTGGGAGGACTCGTGGAGCTTCTCGAAGAGCCGTGTCTCGGGACTTGAATCGGTCGAGATGCCGAGGCGCAGCAGCAGGTCGAGTGCGCTTCGCAGGGGCTGCAGGCGCCATCTGCGCTTGCGGCGCGTCCACCACGGGTCGGGGTCATGCCGCGCGTCCAGGGCGTCCGCAGCCTCACGGGCCTCGCGCCATTGGGCCGCGGGGACAAAGAGCCTCCCCTCGGGGAACCGCTGGAAGAATCCACGAACCTTTTCCTGGATTCCGTCGACTGGCAGCACGAGCCCCTGCTCATCGAGCTCTCCGGTCACCCCGAAGCAGGTGCGTTCCATCCACGGTCCGGAGCCCGAGCCCGCGCCGAGGTTCTTGATCTTCTCGGGCCACTGCTCCAGGACGGCGCGCAGGAAGAGGGCCGCCATCTTCGACCGTCCTGGAGCCCTCCGCTCCAGGGCCCAGCGGGGGCTCCCGACGTCGAGCAGCCGCTGGACGAGGCCGCGTGTGTCGCGGATGGCATCATCCTCGGGGAGGAGTGCCATGGATGACCCGCATACATGGAAGACGCGCGCGGGCTCCTCGTTCAGGAGCGGTGCATGCACGAGGGGCCGTAGCAGGAACGGCCACTCCGTGTAGAGGCGGGTGGTGGACAGGGGGTTCTCTTCCGTTCCCCTGGCGGATGGGAGCTGGACCCCAAGCAGGGAGGCGGCCTCCCAGCAGCCCAGCGCGAGGTGCTGCGTCCCGAAGAAGGGGGACGCGAGCTCGTCTGGCTCCAGGCTCTTCCACAACGCCTCCAGCCCTCGCGCCGCGACCGCACGGTCCTCCGTGTCCGCCGAGCACTGGAACTCCTCGATGAGCCGTGGCAGCTCCCGGGCGAGCGCGATGCGGCCGGGCTTGAACGCGGGAGGAGGCCGCTCTCCGCGAAGCACGGCGAGCGCGAGGGTCCTGACGTCAGTGCCCATCCCCGGTCTCCTTCAGCGGGAGCGCGGCCTGGATCCGGGCGCCCTCCAGGGATGCGGGGAGCCCCTGTTCGCGCAGGCGCCGGCCTGTCTCTTCCAGGGAGTCGAGCCGGGCGATGGCGGCGCGTTTGGAGTGTTGCCAGATGGGCAGCTTCAGCACCGCGGTCTTCTCGCCGGCGCTCACGTACAGCTCCAGCTCTCCTGCGGGCTCGCGGCCTGGAGGCAGCTCGACCTGGATGAACACCTTGCCCTCTTCCTCGTAGAGGCCCACCCTGTCCCCCTCGATGGGCTCCAGGGGTCCCTGGACATCCCTGGCCGCCGGGGCGAGCAGCCTTTCCAGGAGGGGGGCCCCGGACAGGTCCCCGACGACGGCGGTGCCGAGGCGGGCCTCGATGCGCCGGGCCAGCCTCCGCCGGGTGAGGGCCTCCCGGGCGCTCACGGCGGGGGGCAGCGCCTCCAGGGTGGCCTCCACGACCGAGCGGGCGACGCTCTCCCAGAGCACGCGGATGACGGCGGACGCGGGCAGCGTGCCCAGGCGGCGTTCCGCCAAGTCACCCAGGGGCCCTACCCGCTCTGGCGCGAGCGCCACGTGGGCGGTGGCCAAGCGGACCCAATCGGCCGCTCCGGCATGGCCGAGCGTCTCTCCCACGGAGACCGCGTCGTCCACCTGGAGCAGTACATCCAGCAGCTCTCCGAAGGGGTCCTCGTCCGCCGCGAGCGTCTCCTCCAGCCTCGCGAGCAGCTGCGCCGGCGAGGGCTCCTGGGCGCCCGGCCTGACTCGGGCATCCAGCTGGCGGAGCGGCTCCGGCACCTCCACCTCGAGACCCGCGGAGCGCGCTTGCGCCAGCCGCGTCAGCAGCACGAGCACCCGGTATGCGCCGGCCGCGTCCAGCCCAGGCCCCGCATGACGCCGCTCGAGTCTTCCGAGCTCCTCCAGCGCGGAGACCACCCAGGGGTTGTGTGTGCTCATGGCTCCTCCGTGTCCTCGGGCAGGGGGGCTCCGGCCAGGGCCGTCTTGTCGCTCCACAGCTGGAAGGCGGCTTCCCGGATCTCCTCGGCGGTCCGTGTCTCGGGGTGGCCCAGGATGGGCCGGTAGGCACTAAGGACCCGGTCGGGGCGGCCGTCAGAACCATCACTGGCGATGACCAGGACCCCATTGTCTCCAACGAGGGCACGCCGGCCGTTGCCGAGCACCCCATCACGCTGCCCGGCGAGCGAGGTCTCGGCCGCGTGCATGTACGCGGGCGCGTAGTACGCCTCGTGGTCGGCCTGAACGAGCCGTGCGCAGGGGGAGGACAGGCGCTCGGGACGATCCGAGCCATTCTGGATGCGTTGGAGGCAGGAGCAGCCCGCGGCGAGCGCGCGCTCGCGCAGTCCGGTGGGAAGCCCGGGGACGAGGAGGTCCCAGCGCTCGCCCGGGCGGTACAGGTGCTTGATGACATGCTTCGCACGCGGCCACCCCCCGCGCATTCGCAGGAGAAGCGGAGCGGAGCGGACGCGAGGGGCGCTCATGGCTGCTCCTCTCCGAGGGACTCTCGGGCGCGGGCGAGGGCCTCCCGGAGCTTGCGCTCCGTTCTCTGGATGAGCTTGGTGACGCGCTCGCGCGCCGTTTCCGGGGGCTCACCTGGGAAGAGCAGGTGCGCGATGGCGCTCCGATCGAGCGTCTCCGCGGGACGTGAAGGCGGTGGAGGGGGGTGGCGCTGTCCCACGGTGTTCCAGTCCTCGGGAGTCACCCGGTCCGGGGCGTACAGCAGGAGCAGGGCGACGCGCTCCTCCAGCCGGAGCGCCTCCAGGACATGGAGCAGGACCATCATCCGCTGCTCCCGCTCCAGCAGGGTTGTGGCATCCGGCTCCGCTTGGGAGTGCAAGGCAGTGGCGGCTTCCGCGGCGCGCCCTGTATGGGCCCAGAGCGCCTGGCGCGATTTCGCGCGGAGCTCATCCCGATACTTGTTCGCCAACACGGCCCGGGCATAGCCGCGTGGACTGCTGGCCTGGGAGAGCCGCGCCGGGTCCTTCAGGAGCAGCGTCTCGACCACCTGCATCCGCATGTCCTCGGCCACTGCCTGCCCGAGCGCGTGGACGAGGGGTGGGCGGATGGGAAGCCAGCAGAGGAGGGTGTCCAGCAGTCCGCCGAGCACCTGGGAATCCTTGGTTGCCCGCCAGGCTTCGAGCTGCCGGATGAAGGTGATTTCGTCCATTTCCAATCGCTTCCTGGTTCTTCAGCTCCAGAGGCGGTGGTGCGTTCACCCGGGGGACGAATGGGCCCGATTTCGGCGGACAACCGGGGTTCGTTTTCTCCGGTTCCAGGGCGCCGGCCCACGTGCAGTTGGTGCGCATGGAGAGGCGAGGTATCTCGGAAGGAGGGTATCCGAGTGAGCGAGCAGGAGACAGGGGAGACCCCTCGCCGCTCCACGTCAGAAGCGAGCGCGGGAACTTGCCACACGGCATCCACGCCCCCCGCGGGAGTTACCGGAAGGCGCGGGTCTACCGGTATGCTGCTCCGCGTGAGTTCCCCCGGGGCAAAGCGTGAGGCGTACGAGGAGGAGTTGCTCCTCGCGTTGGACGAAGGACTGCTCTCCCACGAGGAGGCAGGGGCCCTGCGCGAGGAGGCACTCCGCCTGGAGCGCGGCCCATTCGAGCTGCTGAGGGAACGGGGCCTGCTGTCCGAGGACACGCTGCTCATGCTCCGCGAGGAGCTCTCCGGCGAGGACACGGGCCGGCACGACTCCCAACCCGAGCAGGCCGCCACCCTCGCGCCCGTCTCCCCCTCCCCCGCGCCCTCGGGCCCACCCTCTCCCTCCGGCAGTGGCTCCGCCTCCAGCGAGCCCCGCGCGCCCGCCTTCCCCGTCCCGGGTTGGGACCGCTACCAGCCCGTGCGCTTCCTCGGCCAGGGCGGCATGGGGCTCGTCTTCCTCGCGTATGATCCGCTGCTGCGCCGCAACGTGGCGCTCAAGTTCGTGCGCGGCGAGGACCCCGAGCTCGCCCGCCGCTTCCTCGCCGAGGCTCGCGCCCAGGCCCGCGTCCGCCACGAGCGCGTGTGCGAAGTCTACGAGGTAGGCGAGGTGCAGGGCCGCGGCTTCATCGCCATGCGGTACGTGGACGGGCAACCGCTGGGCCAGCTCGCGGACACGCTCACGCTGGAGCAGAAGGTGCTGCTGCTGCGCCAGGCCGCCGAGGGCGTTCACGCCGCCCACCGCGCCGGGCTCGTCCACCGCGACATCAAGCCCGCCAACATCGTCGTCGAGCGCACGCAGGACGGGAGCCTCTCCCCCTTCGTCATGGACTTCGGCCTGGCGCGCGACTGGAAGGAGGAGGGCACCGCCTCGGGCGAGGTGCTCGGCACGCCGCACTACATGGCCCCCGAGCAGGCCCGCGGCGAGGCCTCCCAGCTCGACCGGCGCGTGGATGTCTACGCCCTCGGCGCCTCGCTCTACGCGCTGCTCACCGGCGAGCCCCCCTTCACCGGCGCCAATGCCCTCGAGGTCATCAACCGCCTCCAGTCCGAGGAGCCCCGGCCCCCGCGCGCGCTGGACAAGGACATCCCCGCGGACCTCGAGGCCATCGTCCTCAAGTGCCTCGAGAAGGAGCGCCCGGCCCGCTACGACTCGGCGCGCGCCCTCGCCGAGGATCTGGACCGCTTCCTCTCCGGCGAGCCCGTGCTCGCACGCCAGGGCCTGGGCTACCGGCTGCGCAAGAAGGCGCGCAAGCACCGGGTGCTGCTCTCCCTCTCCTCCGCCGCGCTGCTGGTGGTGATGCTGGCGCTCGGACAGGCCGTGCTCGCCCGCCGCGAGGTGGCCGAGCGCGAGCGCCTCTCCCGCCGCTTCACCGAGCGCGTGGAGCGCATGGAGGCCGCGGCGCGCTACTCCGCCCTCTCCCGGCTGCACGACACGCGCGAGGACCGTGAGGC
This sequence comes from Archangium sp., assembly GCF_057119385.1. Taxonomy (NCBI): domain Bacteria; kingdom Pseudomonadati; phylum Myxococcota; class Myxococcia; order Myxococcales; family Archangiaceae; genus Archangium; species Archangium sp. The sequence goes on from NZ_DBNGVP010000102.1 coordinate 53,474, forward strand.
CCTGCGCGCGGAGATGGCCGCGCTGGAGGCCGAGGTGCGTCAGGCCGGCGAGCACGCCGTGGGCCCAGGAGAGTACGCCCTGGGCCGCGCGCTGCTCGCCCTCGAGGACATGGAGGGCGCGCGCGAGCGGCTCGAGTCCGCCTGGGCGCACGGCTACCGCGAGCCGCGCGTGGCCTGGGCGCTCGCGCTGGTGCTCGGCCACCTCTACCAGGAGCAGCTGGTGGAGGTGGAGCGCCGCGGCCCCGAGCAGCGCGAGGCCCGCCGCCGTGAGATACAGCAGCGCTACCGGGACCCGGCCCTCGCGTACCTCCGCCAGGCCGAGGGCCCCGACATCCCCGCCCCTCCTTTGTATGTGAAGGCACTCCTCGCCTTCTTCGAGGAGCACCACGAGGAGGCGCTGGCCCACCTGGACGGCATGGGCCACACGCAACCCTGGTTCCACGAGGGGCCGCTGCTCCGGGGCAACATCCTCCTGGCCCGGGCCAACCAACGCTGGAGCCAGGGAGAGCGCGACGGCGCCCAGGCGGACCTCGACGCCGCCCGCCGGGCCTATGCCTCCGCCATCGCCACCGCCGAGAGCGCTCCCGCCGTGCACTTCTCCCTGGGCCGGCTGGAGCTCGCCGCGCTCATCATGGAGCTGTATGGCCAGGGCAACGTCCTGCCCCACTACGAGCGCGCCCTGGAGTCCTTCTCCCGCGCGCTCACCGCCGCGCCCGGCCACGCCCCCACCCACCTGTCCCTGGGGCGCCTGCACCGCCGGCTCGCCGAGCATCGCGGCCAGAAGGGCGGCGACGGCGTGGAGCCCCTGTTGGAGAAGTCCCTCGCCTCCACCCGCGCCGCTCAACAGGGCGAGCCTCCGGACGTCATCCACCGGGAGCTGGCCTTCACCTGGCGGCAGTGGGCCCGCTACCTGCAACAGCAGGGGAAGGATCCGCGCGAGCAGCTCCGCCTGGCCCTCGAGTCCTTCGAGCGCGTCCGCCCCGAGGCCCGCGACTACCCCTTCTTCATCCACCTCGGCGTCACCTGGCGGGTGTGGGCCGATGACGAGAGCGAGCACGGGGGCGAGCCGCTCGCCCCACAGGGCAAGGCCATCGACGCGTACCTCGCGGCCATCCGCCTGGACGCGCGGCAGGCGGAGGCGTGGATCAACCTGGGCGGCGTGTACCGCAAGCGGGCCACCACCCAGGGCGCCCTGGACAAGGCAGGGGACCTGGAGCGGGCCCGGGACGCGCTGGAGCGGGCGCTGACGCTCAACCCCGCCAATGCCGTGGCCTGCTTCCAGGGGGCCTATGCCTCCGAGCTGCTCGCCCGCCATCACCGCGAGCGCGGCGAGGAGTACGGGCCCCACCTGGAGAAGGCCCTGGCGCTCTACCGGCGGGGGTTGGGCATCAACCCCAAGCTGCTGCAGCTCCACAACGGCGTGGGCGCGGCGCTCCTGTGGCAGGCCGAGCAGGTCTGGGACGACGGGGGAGACCCGGAGCCCCTGCTCGCCGGGGCGTGGAAGGCCTTCGAGCAGGCCCGGGACGTGGCGCCCCAGCAGGCCTACGCGTACCACAACCTCGGCGAGGTGCGGGTGACGCGGGCCCTCTTCCAGCTCGCCCAACGGGAGGACCCGGGCCCGGGCCTGCGCGCGGCCCTGGAGTCCTATGGCCAGGCGCTCGCGCTGCTGCCCGGGGATGCGGACCTCTGGGCCAACCAGGCCCGGGCGCACGTGCTGCGGGCCACCTGGGCGCTGGAGCAGGGGGGAGATCCGAGGCCGGAGCTCGGCGAGGCCGAGAAGGCGCTGGCGAAGGCGCGCGAGCTCAACCCCCGGCTGGGCAACGCGTGGCGCTACCTCGGGGAGTCGCTCGGGGTGCGGGCCCGTTGGCTGGCCCGTCAGGACAAGGCCCGGGACGAGGACTTCGAGCAGGCGGCGAAGGCCTGGCGACAGGCGCTGGAGCTGGAGCCCCAACACCAGGAGTACCGGCTCGCCGCGGGCGAGTTCCTCCGCGACCGGGGCGAGTGGAAGGAGCGCCGGGGCCTGGACAGCGCCCCGGAGCTGAAGCGGGCCCTGGAGCTGGTGGAGCAACCCCTGGCCAGCCGGCCCCGGTGGGCCCGTGCCCGGGTGCTGCGCGCCAGCGTGCTGCTGGCCATGGCCGGGCACGCCACCGCCGAGCGGCAACAGGCCTGGCGCCACGAGGCCCGGGAGGAGCTGGAGCAGGCGTTGGCCCACAATCCCCACCTCGGGCCAGCGTGGCGCCAGCGGCTCACCGCGTCGCACGAGCCGGTGGCCGGGTCCTCCGTGCCCTAACGCGGCTTCCTGGCGTCCTCCTCGGGTTCATCCGTCGTCACATCCAGGTCGCCCCGCTTGGCCTCCCAGTTGGGGAACTTCTTGCGGGCCGCGTCGGGGATGTCCGCCGTGAAGTGGTAATTGCCCGCGCTGGCGGAGGAGGACACCGTCTCCACCTGAAGGGCCGACGACGCGAGGGTGAGCCCGGTGAACAGGAGGGGGTCGGGCGAGGTGAAGCAGCAGGGCGTGTCGAACGTCACCGTGACATCACCGGCGATGCCCATCACACGGAAGTTCACCGTGTCGCCCCGGTGGACCCTGTTGCCATCGGGGTAGAGGATCTCACGCTCGGTGATATCGACGTTGATGGTGGCCATGGACTCGGACTCCTTGTGTCCCGCGTGGGGACGTCGAATGAACGTTGCCAGCGGGAGATTGCAGGCCCCGTACCAGCGGGCCTGACATGTCCAATTCCCTCGGGAGCCCGCGCACCCGGCCTCGAGAGAGCCCCTGCCCCCGCCTCCCGGACACGTCACGGACGCGTCAGGCCGGGAGCTGACGTGTCAGTCCGCGCCGAGGCCCAGCTCGCGCACGCGGCGCTGGAGGGCGCGCTTGGAGACCTCGAGCTTGCGCACCATCTGGTCCAGGTCGCCCTGGCACTCCTGGAAGCAGCGGGAGATCTCCTCCGGGCTCAAGTCGCGGGCGGTGCGGATGAGGGAGCTCTTGTCGATGAGCACGTAGACGGAGGAGCGGGGAATGCCCAGCCGGTCCGCGGTGGCCTTGAGGTCCCACGAGCTGGCGCGCAGTGCCTCCAGCAGCTCCTGCTCGCCCACGTCCGAGGGCCTGCGCCGGGCGGCCTTGTCCTCGCCGGACTCCGGCTCCTCTGCGTGGGTGGAGGCGGCGGACGGGGCCCGGGTGGACACCGTCTGTCCGGGGACGGCGGCGGCGGCGGAGTCCAGCTCCTGCTCCAGCCGCGCATCCACGCGCAGGGAGGGCAGGCCGCGGCTGCCGATGACGAGCTGGCGGGCCACGTTGCGCAGGTGGCGGATGTTGCCGGGCCACGCGTAGCGCACCAGGAGCACGGCCAGCGGCGCGGGCAGCCAAGGCTCGGCGCGCGGATCCTCGGACGACAGCCGCTGCGCCTCGCCCGTGCTCTCCAGCTCCTGGCGGACGAAGTGCATGAAGAGCGGGCCGATGTCCTCGCGGCGCTCGCGCAGCGGCGGCACCTGAATCTCGAAGCCCGCCAGCCGGTGCAGCAGGGGCGCCTTGAAGATGCCCTGGCGGATGCGCTCCTCCAGGTTGGCGTCCGTGGCGGTGACGAGCCGCACGTCCACGCGCACCGGGGCACTGCTGCCCACGGGGAACACCTCGCCCGTCTCCAGCACGCGCAGCAGCGCCACCTGCACCTCGGGCGGGGCCTCGCCCACCTCGTCCAGGAAGAGCGTGCCCCCGTGGGCGGTGCGGAAGAAGCCCTCGCGGTCCCCGGCGGCCCCCGTGTACGCGCCCTTGCGCGAGCCGAAGAGCTCGGCGGACACCAGCTCCTTGGAGAGCGCCCCCAGGTTGACGCTGATGAAGGGCCCGTCGCGGCGCTTGCTGTGCTGGTGGATGGCGCGCGCCACCAGCTCCTTGCCCGAGCCCGTCTCGCCGCGGATGAGCACCGGCACGTCCAGGTCCGCCACGCGCACCACGTCCTCGCGCACCCGGCGCACGCCCTCGCCCTGGCCCACCATGCCCAGGTCCCCCGGGCCCGTCTCCGGCGCGGAGGACGCATGGTGCAGCAGCAGCACCACCCGCTCGGCGAGCTCCAGCGGCACGCCCACCGACAGCTCCTCGGGAGAGAACTCGCGGCAGCCCACCAGCGGCTGGCCCGCCACCTTCACCTCCGTCCCATCCTCCGGCACCCGCACCCGCACCCCGCCGCGCGCCCCGGGCTCGAACTGCACCGGCTTGCGGCTGATGAAGGGGTCTCCCAGCGGCAGGGCCAGGACGCCGCCGGGGCGGGCGAAGTCCGGCGCGTTGCGTGACAGCGCGGCCGTCCGGCCCGTGGCGGCGATCATCTCGCTCAGCAGCCGCCGCTCGCCAATCCGCTGGGGCTGGGGATGGGAGACGATGGTCAGGGCCGGCACGGTGCGCGGGGCCGCGGCCTCCCTCCCACGCGAGTGCACGGCGGTCGTCGAGAGGTCGTCGGAGAGCTTCTTCTGCATGGGGCCGGTTCCGGGCGTCAACGCCCGCCCGAGTCTACACCGCCCCCGCCCCGGGGTGTTCAGGCCCGGCACCACACCGGGCGAGCGGTCCCCTCACTTGCTGGGGAGCCAGAAGGCCTCGAGCTCCAGCGCCACGGCCTCGAAGGGCTCCGCGCGGATGCGCTCATTGCCCGCGTAGTTGCCCGCGAGCACCCAGCGCTCCCCCTCGCGCCGGAAGACCTCGAGCGTCCGCGTCACGGGCTCGATGAGCCAGACGTGTCCCACCTGCTCGCGCATGTAGACCGGCATCTTCTTCATCCGGTCGAAGCTCGCGGTCGAGGGAGAGAGCGTCTCGCAGACCCAATCCGGAGGGAGGGTGAAGAAGGGCTCGTCCGGGTAGACCGGCATCCGCGTGCGCGTCCAACCCGCCAGGTCCGGAACGAGCACATCGCCACCGAGGTGCAGCTCCGGCTCGTCGAGGATCCACCAGCCTCCCGGTCCTCCCCGCCCTCGTTGGAAGGGCCCGCTCAGCTCACCTCCCAGCACGGAGGTCACGAGCGTATGGCGGCTGGCAGGCCGGGGCGAGGCGACGAGCTCGCCCGCGACGAGCTCGCCCACCACCGTCTCCGGCAGGGCACGGAGGTCCTCGTACGTCGCGGGTTTCTTGACCGTGACCGTCATGGGTTCGGCCAGGAGAAGAGCACGCCTCCCCCAGCCCGGGGAAGCATGCACATGGGAGAGACAGGGCTCCATTGCTCAACAGGTAGCATGGCCCGTCCCCTACTTCTACAGTAATCAACACTGGCGTGACCTGAGCGGTCACCCGCCAGGGATTGGAGCCCCGCCGCGGACCTGCCCACGCGGGAGGCAGGTCCGGCGAGCCCCGCGCCTACGGGGCGCAGTAGGTGTTGCGGTCGATGATGGCCGTCACGCTGACGATGGAGCCGGGCCGCACGACGAACTCGCTGGCGCCCACGTGCTTGTCGTCCTGGCTGCACCAGTCATAGGTGTAGCCCAGGCCCGTCCACGGGTAGTGGGTGGTCTGCCAGAAGCCGTAGCTGGAGGCGTAGTTGTTGGAGATCCACGTCTTGTGCTCGCTGGACACGCCGGCGGGGAACGACAGGCCGCACGTGGTGTCGGAGATCTCCGGATCCGGGCAGGGGCGGAACATGTCGCCCGGCTTCACCCACATCTCGACGAACTGACGGCGGTTGTCCGACTCGGTGGCCGGGGGCAGGCCGAGGTACTGGTTGACGCGGGCGATGCGCGCGGCGTCCTCCGGCACCGTCTTGCACAGCTCCTTGAGCTGCGGCACCGCGGTGACCCAGATCTCCCGGGACAGGGTGTTGTCGCCGATGGCGTAGCCGGTGAAGGTGGTCCACGCCACCATGCGCACCGCGCTCTGGTCCCCGTTCCACGACAGGCGCGTGTTGGACGGGGTGATGGCCCACAGGCCGTCGGTGACCTCCGCCTGGGTGGCCTCGACGGCGTCGCGCACGGCGGCGTCGTAGGACTCCTGCGTGCAGGCCGCGGCCGGCGCGGGCGGAGGGGGCTCCTCCTCCTCGGGACCGCACGCCACCAGCGACACCAGGGCCATCGCGAGCCAACGCGAACGCGGCATGACTTCGTGCTTCATCTTCTCTCTGCTCCTGAAAGGGGGGATGGCCGCGCACTCTCTCAGAGGAAGCGCGCGGCGCAAACGGGTCCAGGAATACCCCGTCTTCCCAGTTTGCGAGAGGAACGGGCTGCCGCCCTGCGGCGGGACGGGCGCAGGGCCCCCCGTCAGGCCCGAGGGGTGGGCATGACGCGTGCAATCCAGCTGCGACTTCAACAGGAAAGGGTGGAGGGGCGCGCAACGCTTGCGCCCGTTCCGCGCAGCCCTTGCGCGCCCCGCGTGTCCCGCCGGGTGCCGTCCCTCGGAAGGGGGCTGGCACGGGAGATGGAATGGAGAGGGGTATGGCCCGCATCCTCATCGCCGTCGATGGCTCCTCTCCGTCCCAGCGCGCCCTGGAGTTCGGCGCTTCCCTGGCCGCGAAGCTGGGCGTGGGAGTCCTGCTGCTGCACGCGATGCCGCAAGTGGTGCTCCCGCTGGGGCCCATGACGCCGGGCTCGCTGTCGGAGCTGCTGCACACGCTGGAGGGGGAGGGCAACCGGCTGCTCGCGGCCCTGGCGGACAAGGCGCACCCGTACGGCGTGGCGGTGGGGACGGAGCTGGGGGTGGGGGATGCGGCGGACGTCATCTCCGAGCGGGCGGAGGGGGCGGACATCCAGATGGTGGTGATGGGGAGCCGGGGGCAGGGAGCGGTGGCGCGGCTGCTGTTGGGCAGCGTGGCCACGCAGGTGGTGCACACGGCCACGAAGCCGGTGGTGGTGGTGCGATGAGCAGCGAGTCCGGAGGAAGTGCGATGCGTCGGATACTGGTGGCGGTGGACAGCACCGAGGTGGCACGCGAGGCGGCACGCGTGGCGCTGGAACTGGGCGGGTGGGTGGGAGCCCAGGTGATGCTGGTGCACGTGCTGCCGGCGTCGGTGGCCGAGGGCGAGACGGCGGACTTCGCCGCCTTCGAGCGGGCGTGCGAGGACTACGCGCGCGGGCTGCTGGAGGAGCTGCGCCAGAGCACGGGCCGCAGCGGACCGCCCACGAGCATCGCGGTGCTGCACGGGGAGCCGGCGGTGGCCGTCAGCAAGGCGGCCGAGGCGGAGGACGTGGACCTGGTCATCGTGGGGACGCGGACGCGCGGGGCGCTCGCGCGCACGCTGCTGGGGAGCGTGGCGGACGAGCTGCTGCGCTCCTGCCCCAAGCCGGTGATGGTGGTGCCCGAGACGGGCCGCAAGGCGCGGGTGCGCCACGAGGAGCCGGAGGTGGAAGCGGCGTTCGCCCTCCCGAAGCCGAGCGGAGTGCCGGGATGACGGCGGGCCCGCCCACGCCCGCTCCCCGGGAGGACACCCGCCGGGAGCCCCCTCCCCCACCGCGGCCCGGGAACACCGTGGCCCTGGGGCTGAGCCAGGCCGAGGCGGCACGGCGGCTGGCCGGGCATGGGCGCAACGAAATCCAGCGGGAGAAGACGCGCTCGCCGTGGGGGGTGCTGCTGGGGCAGTTCCGCTCGCCGATGATTGCGCTGCTGCTCGGGGCGTGCGGGGTGTCGGCGCTGCTGGCGGAGTACGCGGACGCCCTCGCCATTGGCGCCATCGTGGTGCTCAACGCGCTCATCGGCTTCCTGCAGGAGTACAAGGCCGAGCAGGCGCTGCTGGCGTTGCGCTCGATGACGGCGCCGCGGGCGCGGGTGATGCGGGACGGGTACGCGGTGCAGCTGCCCTCGGCGGAGGTGGTGCCCGGGGACGTGCTGCTGCTGGAGGCGGGAGACGTGGTGGCCGCGGACGCGCGGCTGCTGGAGGCGCATGCCCTGGCCACCAACGAGGCGGCGCTGACGGGCGAGAGCGTGCCGGTGGACAAGGCGGCGCGGGCGGTGGCGGAGGACGCACCGCTGGCGCAACGCTCGGACACGGTGTTCCTGGGCACGGCGGTGACGCGCGGCACGGGGGTGGCCGAGGTGAAGGCCACCGGCATGCGCACGGAATTGGGGAAGATCGCCCACCTGCTGGCCGCGACGAGCGACACGGAGACGCCGCTGGAGCAGCGGCTGGCGAAGGTGACGCGGACGTTGCTGCTCGCGTGCCTGGCCATCGTGGTGCTGGTGGCGGCGCTGGGGCTGTGGCGGGGCAACGGGGCGCTGACGGTGCTGCTCTCCTCCATCTCGCTGGCGGTGGCGGCGGTGCCCGAGGGCCTGCCGGCGGTGGTGACGATCGCCCTGGCGCTGGGGGTGCGGCGCATGGCGGCGAGACACGCGCTGGTGCGCCGGCTGCAGGCGGTGGAGACGCTGGGCTCGACGACGGTGGTGTGCACGGACAAGACGGGCACGCTCACCACGGGCACCATGGAGGTGCGCGAGGTGTGGGGCGACAACTCGCACGCCATCCTCTTCGCCTCGGCGGCGTGCTGTGACGCCTCGCTGGGGCCGGACGGGAAGGAGGGCACGGGAGACCCCACGGAGCTGGCGCTCTTGCGCGCGGCGCTGACGCGGGGCATCCACCGCGAGGAGATTGAAAGGGACCGGCCGCGCGTGAAGGTGAGGCCCTTCGACTCGGAGACGAAGCGGATGTCCATCCTGCGCGCGGATGGAGCGCTCTACGTGAAGGGGGCGCTGGAGGTGCTGCTGCCCCGCTGCCGCGACGCCACGTTGAGCGCCTCCCGGGCGGCCCATGAGCTGGCGAGCCGGGGCCTGCGCGTGCTGGCGGTGGCGCGGGGCGAGGGCCCCGAGGAGAAGGACCTGGAGCTGTTGGGGCTGGTGGGCATGGCGGACCCGCCGAGGCCCGAGGCGGTGAAGGCGGTGGCGGAGGCGCGCGCGGCGGGGGTGCGCACGGTGATGATTACGGGCGACAGCCCGGAGACGGCGCAGGCCATCGGGCGCGAGCTGGGAATCCTGCGGCCGGGGGAGGACCCGGCGGAGCGCATCCACGCGCGGGCGACGGCGGCGGACAAGCTGCGCATCGTCCGGAGCTGGAAGGAGCGGGGCGAGGTGGTGGCGATGACGGGCGACGGGGTGAACGACGCGCCGGCGCTGCGCGAGGCGCACATCGGCATCGCCATGGGGCGCACGGGCACGGAGGTGACGCGCGAGGCGGCGGACCTGGTGCTCACGGACGACAACTTCGCCACCCTCATCACGGCCATCCGCGAGGGCCGTGCCATCTACGAGAACATCCGCAAGACGCTGGTGTACCTGCTGGTGGGCAACGTGGGCGAGCTGCTGTTGATGCTCGCGGCCTCGCTGGTGGGGCTGCCGCTGCCGCTGGTGCCCTTGCAGTTGTTGTGGATCAACCTGGTGACGGACAGCCTGCCGGCGTTGGCATTGGTGATGGACCCGGCGCGCGCGGAGCTGCTGGCGAGGCCGCCCCGGAAGCCGGACGAGCCGATGCTGGGCGGGGCGCAGTGGCGCTACATCCTGATGGTGGGGATGCTGGAGGCGATGCTGGTGCTGGGGGTGTTCATCTGGGCGGACCCGGCGCGGCACCTGGACCGGGCGAGGGCGCTGGCCTTCTCCACGCTGGTCTTCGCGGAGCTGTTGAGGGCCTTCGCGGCGCGCAGCAGCACGCGCCTCTTCTGGGAGGTGGGGCCGCTCACCCACCGGCTGCTGCTGGGCATCGTGGTCTTCCTGGTGGGGCTGCAGGGAGTGCTGTACCTGCTGCCACCGGCGCGGGAGCTGTTCGGGCTGGGAGCGATGCACCCGTGGGAGTTGGGGCTGGCGTTCGCGCTGGGGTTCCTGCCGATGACAGTGCTGGAGGTGTCGAAGCGGGTGCGGCGCGCCGCGCGCCGTTGACGAAGAACGGCACCGGGCCGCGCCCATGACCCTCAAACCCAGACACCCAGAGCTGAAATCTCCGGAATTGCGCAAAAAATCCCCCTGGCGGGTTACCGGTGGAAGGGCCCAAGCAGCCCTCCCGCGAGCCAGAGGAGACACACGGATGAAGGAATTTCAGGAAGCCGCCCACCTGGTGTCACACGGCCACCACCTGCTGAGAGGACTGCGGCTGGGCGCCGCACTGCTGGCCAGTGGCTGCAGTGGCTCTGGCGAGCTGGAAGCGCGCGCCTTGCCCTCGGAGAACGAGCCCATTGCCACCCACAGCAGCGCGCTGTCGTACTCCGTGTGCAGCGATGTCGTCTCCCACTACAACATCCTCGGCCAGCCGAACTACTCCACCACCAACCTCGGATGGGTGCATCCGCCCCCCGGCTGGGCGGGTACCCCCAACGTCACGTATGAGCTCTCCCTGCTCGAACAGCTCAATGTCAGCCCGGCGGGGTACTACCCCTATCTGTGTAGCGAGCGTACTGACCTCGACTTCTACACCCGAGACCGCCTGAACTTCTACCCCTCGGATGGCAGCGCTTCGTTCAACATTGGCAAGCACTACAACGCGCCGGGAAGCCACGCCGCGTGTGCCGGCGGCGGTACCAGGTACCCGCTGAACACGGCCCACTCCCTCAGCATGACCTGGTATCACTCCTACCCTGGCTACAACGATGGCCGGTCGAGCACGCTGAAGCTGACCTCGCGCTGGTGTGTCCAGTCCTCCATCTACTACGTCAAGCCGAAATTCTCCCAGAAGTGCATCTCGGTGTACGGGCCCTCCACCGCCAACAACACGGACCTGGTGCAGTACACCTGCTTTGACGGCACCAACCAGCAGTGGCAGTTGGTCCCGCAGGCAGGAGGCTACTACCAACTCCGGTCGTCCAGGTTCAGCGGCAAGTGCATGGCGGTGTCCAACTCCACGCGCACGGCTCCGGGCTTCGCCAACAATGATCCGCTGGTGCAGTTCGACTGCAACGCCAATGACAACTTCCTCTTCTCGCTGGTGGACGTGGGAGGGGGGTACTACTACTTGAAGCCCAAGCACACGGGCAAGTGCGTCTCCGTGTCGGGCCCCTCCACGGCGGACAACCAGCTCATGGTGCAGTTCGACTGCTTCGGCGGCGACAACCAGCGCTTCCAGTTCGTGCCCTCGAACACTTTCTGAGCAGAGCCACTGCCCACGGAAGTGGACCCTTGCGGCGCCGAGCGGGACACGCAACTGCGTGGCCTACAGCCCGAGCCAGAACACCCGGTTCGCCGGGCTCAACTCCACCACGCAGCCGGCGCTGTCGTCTTTGCTGAACCTCGGCAGAGGCCATGAGGCCGGGCCCGGGCGGGTACCGGTGCCCGGCTACACGGACATGCCGCCGTCCACCGAGATCACCTGGCCCGTGATGTAGCTGGAGGCATCCGAAGCGAAGAGCACGCAGATGCCCTTGAGGTCCTGCTCATTGCCCAGCCGCTTCAGCGGGGTGCCCTGGGCAAAGGCCTCTCCCGCCTGGGCGATGGGCTCGGCGCTCATGCGCGTGGGGAAGACGCCCGGACACACACAGTTGACGCGGATGTTGTGCGCAGCCCACTCGATGGCCAGCGTCCGTGTCATGTGGTTGAGCCCCGCCTTGGCCGCGCTGTAGGCCGTGGCGCGCCAGCCCTCCGAGTGGATGGTCATCAGCCCTCCCACCGCGGAGACATTGATGATGCGCCCGTCTCGCTGGGGGATGAAGAAGGCGCGTGCCGCGGCCTGTGAGACATTGAAGGGACCGCCGAGGTTGGTGTCCACCACCCGCGAGAAGTCCTCGGGTGACATCTGCTCGGCGGGGAGGTTCATGAGAATGGCCGCGTTGTTGACGAGGATGTCCAGGCGGCCGTGCACCCGCCGTATCTCTTCCATCCAGCGCCGCGCATCCTCCGCGCGGCGGATGTCGCCCTGGACGGTGTGGACCTGGATGTCCCGGGAGCGCAGGTGGGCCGCGGCCTGCTCGAGCTCGTGCGGGGTGCGCGAGCTGATGACGAGGGAGGCGCCCACCTCGCCCAGACCCTCGGCGATCTGCAGTCCCAGCCCCCGGCTGCCGCCAGTGACCAGGGCGACACGCCCCTTCAATGACATCTTCTCGAGAATGCTCATGGCAAGGACTCCTATGTGGCGGGGATGAAGTCACGAGCATGCCCGGGGTCAGCAGTCAGAGCGAGCCGGAGAGCTCCTTTTCAGTTCCCGTCTTCCCCGCACCGGCCATCGCTAGTGCACGGTCCCAGCCGGGCTCGGGGTGGCGTCCCCAGGCCCGGCCGGGTGGGCCGCGGCATGGGCGCGCGGCAGCCGGACGTGGAAGGTGGAGCCCTCTCCGGGGCGGCTCTCCACCGCGATGCGGCCCCCGTGCGCCTCCACGATGCGCCGGGCCACGGACAATCCGAGCCCCACCCCCGGGGCCTTCTCCCGGGCCCGCCCCGTGCGCCGGAAGGGGGCGAAGAGGGTGCGCAGCTCCTCGCTGGAGATGCCAATCCCCCGGTCCACCACGCTCAGCACGGCCTCCTCGCCCTCGCGGCCGACGATGACGTCCACGCGGCTGCCGCCCTGCGAGTACTTCAGCGCGTTGCTCACCAGGTTGTGCAGCACCTGCTCCACGCGGGTGGCGTCACAGCTCAGGAGGACGGGCTCCTCGGGGAGGTGGAGCCGCAGGTCATGCGAGGAGCCACCGGCCAGGTACAGCTCCACCACGGAGGTGGCCAGCTCGCGGACATCGCGCTCCTCGAGGCTCAGCTCGAAACGGCCGGCCTCGATGCGGGTGGCGTCGAGCAGGTCCCCCACCATCCGGTCCAGGCGGGCCACCTGGCGGCGCACGAGGGCCATGGTCTTCTGCATGCGCTCCTCGGGGATGGGCCGGCCGGAGGTGACGAGGGCGGCGGACATCTTCAGCGCGGAGAGGGGGTTGCGCAGGTCGTGCGCCACCCCGGCGAGGAAGGTGAGCTGCTCCTCCTGCTGACGCGCGAGGGAGTTGGCCATCTCGTTGAAGGTGCGGGCCATGTCGCGCAGCTCGACGGGGCCGGACTCGGGGGCGCGGGTGCGCTTGCGGCCGGTGCCGAAGCGGCGCATGGCGCGGCTCATGTCGAGCAGGGGGCGGAAGACGAAGCGGCGCATCCACCACAGCAGCGAGCCCCCGCCGAGCACCAGGAGCGCGGCCACGCAGATGCCGCCCAGGTTGGCGAGCTGGTCCCACCGATCGGCCTGGAGCTGGATGCCGCGGGCTTCGTTGACGTTGAAGACGACGAGCCGGTCCAACACGGCGAGTGCTTCCTCCAGGCGGGGGACGAGCTGGCGTGAGGCCTCCACGGGGGGCAGGTTCGCGACGCTCTCGCGAGCGAGCAGGTAATTGGAGATGGTGCGCTCGGCCTCGGAGATGAGCGCCTGCTCCTCGGACGACCAGGCGTTGCGGCGGGCCTCGTCGAGGTGGAGCCGGAGACCGGACTCGATGGCCGCGAAGGAGCGCGGGGAGTCCGCGGGGATGCGCAGGAGCGAATCCGACAGGCGGTAGAGGCTGAGGAGATCCACCTGGAGGGCCTCGGCCAGACGGACGCCCTCCACGGCACTGCCCATGCTCTCGGTGGTGCGGTGGAGGTAGGTGGTGAGGATGATGAGCGAGGCGGCGCCCGCCAGGGCGAGGGCGGCGAGCATGGCGATGGCCGCGGTCATGATGCGATTGAGGCTCATGACACCTCCCGGCGGAAGGAGCGGCCGAGATGCGGGACGTGGCGAGCGCTGCGAGGGTCCACGCGATTCCTCCCGGGGAGACGGAGGGCCCGCGCCCTCCCTTCTCAGCAACACGAAGATGTGTCCGGAAGAAGCGGCTTCCCCATGCCCGGCTGGAGGGGAACCGTCGAAGCGGAAGCGAGGAACCGGGCGGGCCCCTGCTCCGCGCGCCGGATCTCAGGCGCCGAAGCCGCCGAGGGCGGTGCGGCTGAAGCTGGCGGCGCCCTGGCTGACGCGGACGGCGGACTGGCTGAAGACCTGGAAGGCCTTGCGGATGTCCTGGGCGCTCTGGCCTGGGGTGAGGATCCACTTGTCCTCGATGCCCATCTCGCGGAAGACCTTGCGGAAGTCGGTGCTGCCGTCGTCGATGCCCATGCCGGCGACGATGTGGTTCTCGGCGCGGCGCAGGTCGTTCACGAGCGCGGCGACATCGCGGGGGCGGGAGCTCTGCGAGTGGCAGTCGGCGCCATCGGTGATGAGGAGGGTAACGGTTCGGGCGGAGACGCCGTTGCGGGTGAACTCCTGGGCCTTGGCGAGCACGGTGCCGAGCAGGACGACGGCCTGGTCATAGAGGGGCGTGCCCTTGTCGGGGTCGTAGTTCTTGGAGTGCATGCGGACGACGTCCTCGAGGGGCCGGAAGGGATTGAGGACGAAGCCGTTGAGGTAGCGGGTGTGGAAGAGGATGCCGTCCTTCTGCTGGGAGGAGAGGAGGGCATCGAGGACGAGGTTGTGGCCGTCGCAGACGGTGCGGGAGTGGCCGGCGTGCTGGATGGAGCCGGAGTCATCGGGCATGACGGTGACGAGGACGACCTCGGAGGCCTGGACGTCATCGACGCTGATGCCGAGACCGGCCTGGATCTGCGCCCCGAGGTCCACGACGGTGAGGGCCTGAAGGGCCTGAGGACTCAGAACCCCTTCTGCGTGAGCGGCCTGGAAGAGCTGAGAGACATTGGCGCTGGAGCTGTTGCCATTGTTGGATTGGGAACTCATCTGAACCTCCGTGGAAGTCCCTCTCCCTCTGGGAGAGGGTCGGGGTGAGGGTGTCGAGGAACCGTGTGCTGCCTACGAGATCCGGAGATCCGGCCACGAAGCGAGGGGATCCGTGGACTTCACCAGGTGCATCCCAGCATCCGCGAAACGCTTGAGCGCCGACTCGGCCTGGGGAGTGAAGTCCGCGGCGAAGCCGCCCTTGCCATCGGGGACGGTGACGGCGGACATGCAGTCGGTGAGCAGGTACACCTTGCGAGCGAGGGCGGCGTCCTGGGCGAGGATCTCCCCGAGCAGGTCATCGATGGAGCTCTTGACGCAGTGGCTGGCGGCCTGGCCGGCGATGACGACGGCATCGGCGGTGAGGAGGGTCTTCAAGAACTGGGTATTGCGCTGGGCGAGGGGCTGGCCGTCGTGGCGGGAGAGGACCTCGGGGCGGAGGACGGAGTAGTTCTCGGTGAGCGGATTACCACCCTTCACCTCGGCCCAGGACTGGGCGCCGCGAGCGAAGGAGTGGAACAAGCGGGCCTCCTGGACGACCCCGGCGATGGCATGACCCTCACCGCCGAGGAGGCAGTGAGGAGGCCAGAGGTAGAGGGTGTACTTCCCGGCGCGCTCGAGCTCCTCGCAGTAGTACTTCACCTGCTTGAGGAGCCAGGGGTAGTTGCCCCCGCAGAGCCACCTGGCCATGGCGGGATTGGGGCGGACCTGGCCGCGTTCGATCTGCTCGCGAGTGATTTCGCGGTAGGCGGTGAGGGGCTGGTCATTCTGGTCGACCCAGAAGGACGGGAAGAAGATCTGGTAGGCGAAGTGGGTATCGAGCGTGGTGGTGACGTTGGTGAGGGCGCCGAGGTTCTTGTAGATGAACTCGGCGATGCGGCGGCTGTCGTCGATGGCGCCGCGGCCGGAGCGGCCGGCGACGTAGAGGGAGCCCTCGGGGAAGCAGAAGTCCTTCTGGACGTCGATGAGGAGCAGGTGGAGGTTGAACGAGTCGGTGGCGGAAGCGGAGAGGCCGTGAGCACCGCGCCAGGCCTGGGCCTCGGACTGGAGGGACATGGCGTTGGGGCCGTAGCCGTAAGCGGCGGCGTTGGCGGGCTTGTAGAACGACGGAAGCGGCAGCTCCTTCAGCTTCGACTGGGTCTTCATGGTGCAACCCTCCTGGATGGAGCGGCTCGCCGCGCCACCCTTCGTGTACCGACGACACCAATATGGTGTCAGAACAACACTAAGTCAAGTCGACGTGGAGCGATTCGAGGCGGGCGACCAGGTACGGGAAGGTGTCAGGTCATCCGCGAAGGGGGGGATGAGCAGGTTGACCTCCGCGGCAGGTGTGCTGTCGACGAGTGACAACCGTCGCTCCCTCAGTGCTCGTGCTACCGTTCAGGGCAATGAAGGCATTGGCACTGCCCGAGTTCATGTTGGAGCGAAGGCCAGATGACATCCTGTGGGATGTCGTCGAGCAGCATCTGGAAGAGACCACATTCTTCTGGAGCCAATGGGAACGAGGCCTGGTTGCTCCTGACTACTCACTCACGGAGCTCGCCGAGAGAGTCGAGGAGAGGCTGCACGCCCACCTGCAAGGTCTCATCTTCGGTGGGAGACCCGTGGCGGAGAGACTCCTGCGCCCTGTTCTCGAACTGCCGGAAGACGAACTCGATCCACCGCAACTGACAGCCGCAGCCCTTGCGCTCCTGGAGGGCTGGGACGACACGCAAGCCGAGGCAGTCGTGGCCCGCTTCCAGGAATGCGGGGCGGCTCAGCGCGCCGCCATCCAGCGGGCCTTGGAACGGGCCACGCGCGAGAACATCATCACCCGTCTGGTGCCTCTGCTTGGAAGAGCCGAGCCAGACCTCCAGGCGGCCGTGCTCGAAATCGTGGCCTTCCGAGGAGAGAAGCCGGGCTTCGGTCTCGAGCACCTTCTCACCAGCGAGGAGCCACGGCTGGTGGCGGGAGCACTGCGTATCGCGCGCACCCAGCCAGCCCGTACTCTGAAACCGGAGTTCCTGCGCCGCCCGCTCCTCTGGCCTGAAACACGAGACCTCGCCCTCGAGGTGGCCGTCATCCATGGCGACCAACGAGCATGGCCGCTCTGTCGGGAGCTCGTGGCCACGCGTCGACCCGAGAGCAGGACCGCCATGGTCTTGCTGGCCATGCATGGAGGCAGGAGCGAGCTCGAGCTGCTCCTGGACTGTCTCGCGATACCGGAGCAGCGGAGAGATGCCCTGTGGGCACTTGGATTCAGCGGACACCTCGAGGCCGTCGCCGCCTGCCTGGAGCTCTTGAACGATACAGAATGCCGCCGGCTGGCCGGCGAGGCCTTCTCAGCCATCACCGGACTCGAACTGACGGAGCAGTTCGCCCGCGAGGAACAGGAGGAGCCGCGAGAAGAGCCCATCCCCTTGGAAGAGGAGAGACTCGATGAGGACCTCCTGCCTGCCCCGGAGGCAGCGATTCCTCTGCCGGAACCCGAAGCGATACGAGCCTGGTGGAAGGACGCACGGCGCGACTTCAGCCCCGGCACACGCTACCTGTACGGAAGCCCCTTGGACCGGGAGAGCCTCTTGAATGCCCTGGAGACGGCCCCCATGCGCAGACGGCACGTCCTGGCCTTGCGACTCGCCATCGAGAGCCGGGGAGAACTGCAGCTCAACACCCTGGCCAGTACGTCCAGGCAACTCCAGCAACTGGCACGAGCGCGGGGGAGGCACGTGTGAGGCTCGACAACCTGACCTCGCTTCAAGCGGGGGTGTCCATCGCCACGGACAAACACGGCTACGAGCACGTGCTCGTCGTCGCGAAGGGCACGTTCGACCTGCGCGATGACGGAACCTGCGCTCTCGCCCAGCGGCAGCAGCCCTTGGTGAAGGCCGACGAGTACCACGGCGAGCCGGGCCTGAGCAGCGTACGGATGGAGTGCGACTTCTCACTCCGAAAGCCGCGCACGGACGTGCTCCTCCTCGGCCATGCGCACGCGCCCCAGGGCAAGCCAGTGACCTCGATGACGGTGGGAATGCGGGTGGGATCCCTCCGCAAAGCCCTCCAGGTCTTTGGAAACAGGGTCTGGGAGAGGAACCTGCTCGGAGGGCTCCGCCCTTGCGCACCAGAGCCTTTCCTGAAGATTCCCCTGCTCTATGAGAGGGCTTTCGGAGGCATCGACCGCAGCCATCCGGATGAGCGCCAGCACGCCTTCGAAAACGCCAACCTCCTGGGTGTGGGCTTCCATTCCCGAAGCCACGGAGGCATCTCGGGATCCGCGCTCCCCAATCTGGAGGACCCGGCTCAGCTCATCTCCCATCCCACGGACAAACCGCGGCCCATGGGGCTGGGCTTCATCAGCCGCAACTGGGAACCCAGGCGTTCGTACGCTGGGACCTACGACCAGAAGTGGTTGGATACGCGTTATCCGTTCCTGCCCCTCGACTTCGACGATCGCTACTTCCAGGGAGCGCCCGAGGACCAGACCTGTCCCTACCTGCGGGGAGGGGAACAGGTGGTCCTGGCGGGAGTGACACCCGAAGGGCGGCTCCAGTTCTCGCTCCCGGAGATGACCGTGCCCATCACACTCCACTACCGGTCGGGCGCCCAGGAAGTGCCGAGCATCATCGATACCGTCGTCCTCCTTCCGGACGAGCGGCGCTGCCTTCTCGTCTGGCGGTCCACCACGCGGCTGAAGGGCAAGCCGACCCACCTCTTCGAAGTCCAGGTGGGCACGACTCCCGGCAGACAGCGAGCGAAACAGACCGGGAAGCGCTACATCCGCTGGTCTGGAGACGCGCCATGAGCACCCTGGACACATCGGCCCCCGGAGCCAGGCTGGTGGTTCAGGGCATCGGCATGGTCTGCCCCGTGGGATTGGATGTTGCCGCGGCCAGCGCGGCCGTGCGGGCTCGCATGCCTCGGTTCAACACGCTGCCCTTCCATGACCAGAGGAACCAGCCCATCACCGGCGCCTCCGTCCCGGAAATCGTGCGCACACACCAGGGCTATCGACGGATGGTCCCCCTGCTCGTGCGAGCCATTGGCGAATGTATCACCAGGCGCGAGCGCGCCGGTGAAGCGGTCCCACGGTCCGTGACGCTGTTACTCGCTATCGGGGGGCCGGCCAGGCCGGACCATCCGCTGGACATGGAAGAGCGGCTCATGCGCGAGCTCCAGGAGCGGCTTGGCTTTCCCCTCTCCCGCTCGTCACGCGTCTTCGCCCAGGGTCCTTCTGGCTGTTTGCGCGCGCTCGAGCATGCGGTCCAACTGCTGGCACGTCGTGAGTGCGACGGCTGCATCGTCGCGGCGGCCGACTCACTGGTGGGCTCGCGAGCGCTGTCGTGGCTCGAGCAACAGGACAGGCTGAAGACGGAGACCAACTCGGACGGGGTGATTCCGTCAGAGGCCGCGGCTGCGCTATGGGTGGCGCGCCCGGGACACTCCCTCCACTCGCTGCTCGATATCCAGGGACTGGGCTTCGCCGAGGAGCCCTCCGCGAAGCAGGAGGACGCGCCAAAACTGGCTGAGGGACTCGCCCAGGCCATCCGCCACGCGCTGGTGGACGCACGCAGGACGCTCCGGGACGTGGACTTCCGCGTGGGAAGCGTGACGGGTGAACGTGAGGCCTTCATGGAAGCATCCACCGCGTTCGCTCGCCTCATGCGCGAGCCACGGCCCACCTTCCCTCTGTGGCTACCCGCCGAGATTCTCGGTGATGTGGGCGCTGCCCTGCCGGCCTGCATGCTGTGCATCACCGCGTTCAGCATGGCGCATGGGTATGCGCCAGGACGTACCGCCCTCCTGTTCGTCTCGTCGCCAGGGCCCGAGCGCACGGCTTGCGTCGTCGCCACTCCCCAGAAAGGAGCCTGATGATGGGAAACAACGTCTTCGCCAACGGCCGCTCCATCTCGTGCAAGGCGGGCTCAGGAGCAGTCACCGCCGCCTTCCCAGACGTGTGCCTGTCGCCTCCCGGACCACCGGCGGGCCCCGTGCCCCTTCCCTATCCCCTCTCGTCCGCCTCCTCGGACATGACCGGGGGCAGCAAGAAGGTGGAGATCTCCGGGAAGGAGGTCATGCTCCGGGACAAGTCCTACTTCAAGAAGTGCTCGGGAGACGAGGCGGCCACGAAGTCCTTCGGTCAGGGCGTCATCACGCACCAGCTCTCCGGCAAGGTGTACTTCGCCTCCTGGTCCATGGATGTCCTGTTCGAGGGGCAGAACGTCGTCCGCCACCTCGACATGACGACCTCGAACCATGCGAGCCAGCCTGGCAACGAGTCCGTGCCCATGGTCCAGGTGGAGTCGATGACGGTGGCCTCACAAGGACAGGCCAACTGCCCCGAGGTGCTCACCCGATTTCCCGTGGAGACCTACGGGGAGCAGAAGAAGAAGTCGGAGGGCGTGTACAAGGGAGCGCAATCGCACCATGTCATCATGAATGCGCACTTCCAAAAACCCCGTGGTGTGACGGTGGTCAACTGCCCCGGCTACACAGAGGACGCCGCGCCCTGCATTCCCCTGGATGATGGCACCGACCCAAGCACCGCTCACGGCCGGGTCTCACGGATGCAGAAGGAGCGGATGCGCTTCTACCGGCAGCGCTACAAGCAGCACGGAACTAACGTCTCCTATGCGGAGGCACGTCAGGACTCCATGGCTCAGCTGACCGAGCCTTCCCCCGGGCCTGGCCTGACGCGCGAGGAAGCGGAGTGCATTCTCATCGAGGTGGACAAGAAGTTCGTTCAAATGTGCGGAGGAACAGGAGACCTCGTTCTCCGTCCGCCTGGGCCCTCGGGCTGGAAGCCCCCGGCCATCCCTGACACCGTACCAGGAGAGGGTGGAGCCCTCTGATTCAGGAATCAGGACGGCCCGCCGCGAAGGAGCGAACACATGAGCAACCAACCAGATCATCAAACGAGTCTCATCAGCATCGTGGGTACCCATCCAAGGGATCTCCAACTGCTGGCGAATCTGGCCCCGCCAGTGGATGACCCTGAATCCATCTTCTCCGTTGTCGGCTCACTGCAGCATGAGACGCCAGTGACCTGGACGAAGATGTACGAGGCCGAGGCGTGGGTGACCTCCATGATTCGCTCGCCCACGGGCCGACTGTATGCGGTGGACATGGAGGGACAGCTTCACTCCACGGATACGGCGGGCAAGTGGACGACGCGGGACCTGGGCTGCCCTGATGGGCTGATCGACCTATGGGTCGCCTCGGACGACGAACTGTTCGCGGCCGGAGACCAGGGAGATCGCGTTCATTTCTCCAAGGGCAAGGTGGAGTTGGTTCGAGATCCCACGAACCGCCGCCTGAACGCGGTCCATGGATGCGCTCCCAACGACGTCTACATGGTTGGCGACAAGGGAGCCATCTTCCAGTACCGGGACGGGCAGTGGGCGGAGATGGAGCCTCCGACCAACTACAACCTGCTCACGGTGCTCTGCATATCCCAGCAGGAGATCTACGTAGCGGGTGCGCGAGGCATGCTCTTCCGAGGTTCTGGTAACGACTGGGAGCAGCTCAAGGCACCAGATATCAACATCAGCAGCCTCGCCTGGTACCGGGGTGCGCTCCATGCCGCTGGAGGAAAGGATGGCGTCTTCCGACTCGAACCGCACGGCCTCGAGCAGGTGAAGAACCTGACCCTGTATCGCTTGCGCACGATTGGAGACCACCTCTTCGGTCTGGGAGGCCGGCTCGTCGCCCGCTTCGATGGCACGGGCTGGTGGGGTGGGCCGTTGAATCTGTAGCTGCATCGGCGACAGGGCCTCTCCCTGGCCTGGCTATCGGCCTCACGTCATGCGCAGGGCGGTGATGTCCTGGCGGCGGACGACGGTGAGTCCGTGCCGGGTGAGGAAGAGGCGGCTGTCGGCATCGACGAAGGGCTCGGTGTCGGGGAACTCGCGAACCACGTCGAGCCGGCCCTGACGCAGCTCCACGCGGACGAGCCCCGCGTCGGTGGGCGCGAACAGGGCCTCGCCCGAGGCGCACTTGCCTCGCACCGAGCCGAGCCACGAGCCATCCCCCGCCTCGCCCTTCGCGCTGGCCTTCACGGTGCCATCCGCGCCCACCACGACGCAGTGATTCACCGTCCGGCCGCCCGTCTCCTCGGCGAGGAAGAGCCAGCAATTCGTCCCATCGAACACGGCCTCCGCGTCCACCAGCCGGCCCGAGGGCCACGGCAACGTCAATCCATCCCGGAGTCCCGGACGCTCGGCATCGAAGACGAACGCGCCACGCAGCGAGCCCGCGCGGTGGAAGCCGAGCCCGAACCGCGGCCCCACGAACAGGCGTGTCTGTCCATCGAGCACCTCGCCGAGCCGCTCGGGACCGAAGTCTCCATCACGCCACAGGGCACCAGCGTGGGCCCAGTAACGGTGACGCGCATTGGCCGCGAAGGCCGGGCGCTGCTCGGGAGCATCCACGCCGAGCCGCTCGGGGCGCTGGCCCGGAGCGAGCACCGCGAACTCTCCGCCCTTCCCCACCAGCGTGACGGCGCCCTGCAGCGCCCAATGCAGAGAGGGATCCAATCCGCCCTGGAGCACGGCCGAGCCCTCCTCGCGCCGGTACGCTCCGTTCGCGTGGAAGAGCCAGCGCAGCGTGCCGTCCTCGACGCAGGCGTGGAGGATGACCCCCTCGGTGGTGAAGAGGCGGGTGGCCACCACCTGGCCGCGCACGGTGGTGACGGGCGTGGTGGTCAGGGTCGCGCTCGGGCGGCACGTGGGGCACGAGGCCCGCGCGTGCTCCACTCCGCACGACGCGCAGACGGTGAAGCGCAGCGAGTCCAGCAGCGGCAGCGGAAACGGCCCGCGAAGGTCCTCGACGAACACCCGGTGCAGGCAGTGCAGCAGGTCATCCGGGAGCACACCGAAGGGCGTGGCCGGCTTGGGGTACTGGACGTCCGGGTGGAAGACGGTGATGCGCTGGAGGACGCGAGCGGTGGGCGTGGCCTTGGGCGTGGGAGGCTTCGGGCGGTGGATGCCGCCATGGGGCCCCACACACAACAGGCTCTGCATCAGCGCGACGATGAAGGCATACCAGTCACTGTCCGGGGACGCCGGGCGCGAGGGCATCAATCCCTGCGTCGAGCCCCCCAGGCGCAGCGGGTCCAGGAACTTCTCGGTGAAGACGGGAGAGAGATAGCGCCCGAACTGGAAGCTGTCCGCGTCGATGAGCCAGGCGTCGTTGCCGGTGACGAGGATGTTGAGGTCGTTGAAGTCACCCACCACCACGCCGCTGCCGTGGAGCGCGGAGAGCGTGTGGTGCAGGCCGCGGAAGAGCTCGGCGACGCGAGCGGACGGCACACCGGCGCGGCGGAAGGCCGGGTCCCCGAAGCGGCGCAGGGGCTCGGCGCCCTCGAGCTTGCGCATGGCGTAGCCGAGCAGCGTCTTGCCCTGCTTGTCGGTGGCGAGCGTCTCGGGAGACACCACCCGCGCGGGCAGGGGCCGGGGAAAGGCGGGCAGCTTGTGCTGGTGCTCGGCGATGCGGGACCGTGCGGCGGCCTGCTCCTGGGGGAGGTTGTCGTAATCGGGGTGCTCGGGAGGCTTGAAGAGCTTGAGGACACGCCCGTCCCCCAGGTCGAAGACATCCGCCTCGCCTCCCTTGCCGAGCGCCTTCCTCGGGTCCAACCGGAGCCTCTTGCCCTCGAGATAGACGTCCATGGCGTCAGGCCCTCCCCTGCCGGCGGCGCAGGACGACGAGCGTGGTGTCATCGGAGAGCAGTCCGGGCACGCGCTCGAGTCTGCGAGCGGGGAAGTCGGCGCGGACGGACTCGCGGTTGAGCAGCGCGAGGCGGCGGCGCAGCGCGTCCGGGTTGGAGAAGTACCGGCCGTCACTCCAGAACTGCGAGAGCGGGCCCACGGGCTCCTCGCGCTCGGGCACCCGCGCCTCGGCGAGGCCCACGAGGTCCGACACCCCATCCGTGCCGAGCAGCAACGAGTCCACCTCGGCGGTGGGCCGCAACGTGTTGGCCTTCAACGACACGGCCCCCGGCTTCAGCAGCCCATAGGCGAGGTACGGCGGCGCGTTGTTGGGAAAGGGCCCGAGCCGGTGCACGTCCCCATTGAGGGCCCAGAGCCCATCGCCCGCGGAGAAGACGAGCGTGTGCTCCGGGGTGACGACGGCGCCCACGACGGTGAAGAGGAGCGCCTCGCCGATGGCCCGCTCACCCAGCTCTCCGGAGATGGCCTGGAGGAAGCACAGCACGTCCGCACCCAGGCGCTGGAGGAACTCGGGGGACTCGACGGGCACCTGCCTGCCCAGCAGCGAGAGCGCTCCCTCCACGACCCGGCGGGCCCCCAACTGCGCGCCCAGCTCGCTCTGCGCCCCACTGCCGCACCCGTCCGTGACGACCGCGGCCAGGCCGTGCTCGCTCGCCCGGGCCCAGAAGGCGTCCTGGTTGTTGCGTCCGGCTCGGGCGTGCTCCCGGCCCTGCACGGTGGCGGCGGCGAGCTCGAAGGACAGCGCGGACATGACTCTCCTCTCCCAGGTGGGCCTGGCGGACCTCGTGTTCTACGGAAACCAAGTTAGTGTCCGAAAAACACGAAGTCAACCCGATGGCCCGGGTGGGGAGGAGGACTACAGTTCGAAGTTGAAGCCGGCCTTCTCCAACTGCTTGTACTTCTTGTGATCGAATCGGTAGAGGCGCGCGGCGCGATGGGAGACGTCCTGCTCCACCTCGTCGAGCTCCTCGAGCAGGTCCATGGCGAGCAGCTTCTTGCGGAAGTTGCGCTTGTCGAGCTCGCGCTCCAGGATCTTCTCGTACAGGCGCTGCAGCTGGGTGAGGGTGAACTTGGGCGGCAGCAACTCGAAGCCGATGGGCTGGTAGCGCACCTTGCCCTTGAGGCGCTGGTGGGCCGTGGCGAGGATGTCCGCGTGGTCGAACGCCAGCTTGGGCACGTCATAGACGGAGAACCAGGCGGCCTCCCGGGCGTCGGTGGCGGCGTGCACCCGGTGGTCCGACAGCTTCACCAGCGCGAAGTAGGCCACGCTCACCACCCGGCCCCGCGGGTCCCGCTCCGGCGCGCCGAAGGTGTAGAGCTGCTCCAGCAGGTTGGGACGGATGCCGGCCTCCTCCTGCAGCTCGCGGCGCGCGGCGTCCTCGAGCGACTCGTCCATGCGGACGAAGCCTCCGGGCAGCGCCCACCGGCCCTGGAAGGGCTCCACGCCGCGCTTGATGAGCAGCACCTTCAGGTCCTCGTCGTCCAGGCCGAACACCACGCAGTCCACCGTCAACGACGGGCGCGGGTACTCGTAGGTGTAGCTCACGGGGGTTCCTTTCGTTCCGTTCTGCTCACCGCATAGTGTTGGGTGGACACTCCGTCAAGCGGCGGGGATGTACACCCTCACCCCGGCCCTCTCCCAGAGGGAGAGGGAATCTGCGTCCGGCGGAAGGTCTCCGGGCTCATCCCCCACCAGCGCTTGAAGGCCCGGTGGAACGTGGCCGGGTCTCCGTAGCCCAGCAGGAAGGACACCTCCGCGATGGACATCCTCCGCCGCAGGTAGTTCTCCGACAGCTCGCGCCGTACCGTTTCCAGGATGCCCGCGTAGCTCTGTCCCTCCTCGGCCAGCTTGCGCTGCAACGTGCGCGGCGGCAGGTGCAGCGTCCTCGCCACCGCCTCGAAGGTGAAGTCCCCTCCCGACAACGTGCGCCTCACCTGCTCGCGCACCCGCTCGGTGAGGCTCGCCGTCACCGGCAGCCGCGAGAGCTGCCGCTGCGCCTGTTTCTCGAACATCGCGTTGAGCAGCGCATCCGCGTGGACGAAGGGCAGCTCCGCGTCCGCATGGGAGTACTCGATGTCGTTGTGGGGCGCGCCGAAGACGAGCGGGCAGGCGAAGAGCTCCTCGTGCTCGCGGAGGTCCGCGGGCGCGGCGTGGACGAAGCGCACCTGGAGCGGCCGCACGTCCACCCCCGTGAAGTAGCGCATCCCCAGGGCCACCTGCACGAGCGCGACCTCGGCCATGTGCCGGTGCGCCGGCCGGTACGGACCCACGGGGGTGAAGCGCATGCGCACCCCGCGCTCGGTGTCCTCCACCCGGAAGCGCTCCCCGTCTCCCCAGACGCGCTGGTAGCGGCACCCACGCACCATGGACTCCTTCAGCGTCGCGCTCGTGAGGATGACGAGCCCGGCCGCGTCATCCGGGTCCACCTCGCTCATGCGCGCCATGTGCAGGCCCAGGTTGTCGTCCCCCGTCACCTCCACCGCCCGCTCCAGGAGGGTGTCGAGCACGGTGTAGGGGATGCGCAGCTCGGGGTCGTCCAGGTCCTCCAGGCGCAGGCCCACCTCGCGGCACAGCGCCTCGACGGGCACCTGGTGCTCGGCGGCGATGTCCAGCGCCTGCCGGACCAACCGGGAAGAGAGGGCGGCAGGAGGAGAGGAGGACGCCATCGCCCCCCGGGACGCTAGCGAGCGGCTGGCGCCCGCTGCAAGCCGTTCTGGCGCCAGCGGCCAGTGCGGAACGGCGGCCCGGGTGGCACCTTCCGCCCATGAACGAGTCCACCTCCACCGCCCTCATCCCGCGCCTGCACCTCTTCGAGCTGCTCGATCAGGACTGGTACCCGCACGCCCTGCGGGACCTGGGCACGGACTACCTCCACACCGTCAGCGAGAAGACCGGCGCCTTCGATGCCGCCACGGAGGTACTCGCCCGGGGCCTGCGCGCCTCGGAGCGCCAGGAGCTGTTGGACCTCGGCTCGGGAGGCAGCGGCCCCCTGCCCCGGCTGTGCCGCATGTTGGAGAAGGAGCAGGGCCTGAAGCCGCGCGTGGTGCTCAGCGACCTGTACCCCACCGCCAACGCCGCCGAGCGGGCGCGCGCCCATGGCGTCGACTACCTGGAGCGCTCCGTGGACGCCACGCGGGTGCCTCCGGAGCTGCGCGGCATGCGCACCCTCTTCAATGCCCTGCACCACTTCCGGCCCGAGCAGGTCCGGCAGGTGCTCGCGGACGCGCAGGAGCGCAACGTCCCCTTCGCCGCCTTCGAGGTCATCCGCCGCACGCCGATCGGCCTCCTCACCATGTTGCCGGTGCCGTTGATGGTGTGGCTCTTCACCCCCTTCATCCGCCCGCTGACGCCGCTGCGCCTGCTGCTCACCTATGTGTTGCCGGTGGCGCCGCTCGCCAGTTTCTGGGACGGGATGGTGTCCGCCCTCCGGGCCCACCGCCCCGAGGAGCTGCGCGCCATGACGGCCTCGCTCGCCCGCGAGGGCTACACCTGGGAGGTGGGCGAGGTGAAGCGGCCCGGCAAGCCCACCGTCACCTATGTGCTCGGGTTGCCCGCGGGCTCGCACTCGGGGCGGTAGCGCCCGCCCCTACTTCAGCACCAGGGAGTCCGGGCCCCGTACCTCGGTCCAGTCCTCCGTGGCGAACGCCTCCGACATGCCCCGCAGCACGGCCTCCCGGTTGAGCACCGCCTTCTTCGGGAAGTCGAACTCGATGCCCGTGATGCCGCTGCGCCAGGTGCTGAACTGGTGCCGGGGCTCGGGGACGTCCCGCTTCATGAAGAGGAAGATCTCCCAGGGCCGGCCCGGCACGCGGTAGCTGCCCTCGACGACGTCCGCGTCCTCGCCCAGGGCGGTGTCGAAGCTGAGCTCGAAGCGCCGGCCCAGGTGGGCCTCCTCGGGCTCGAGCCGGCCCGTCGGTTGGAGGCTGGACTCCAGGAACGAGGCGTAGCGGTCCAGCGCGGGGAAGTAGACGCAGTAGCCCCACTCGGTCCACTCGCCGCGCATGTACACGGCCGGATCGCACCAGATGACCGTGCCGAGCTGCCCGGTGAACTCCCTGCACCCGGGCCCCTCGGCCACCACCGAGACGACCCCGAACCGGCGGATGGCACTCCCCTTCTTCTCCAATGGCCCTCCTCAGGCCACGAGACGCTGGAGTTGCCGCCAGTCCACCAACTGCACGGACTCCTCGGCCAGGTCGAACTCCAGCGAGCGGCGCAGCCCCATGATGTCACCCCCCATCTGGAAGGGCACGTCGCGATCGAAGTCCATGCGCAGGCGCTCGACGAAGAAGTCGTGCATCTTGGGCATGGGGTGATGGCCGCGCCACAGCCGGCGCATGTTGAGCGTGGCCTCGGTCACCCCGGCGCCATAGACGCGCACGGACAGCCGGTGCGGCACCGCCTGGGCGAAGGGGAAGGCCTTGAAGCCGAAGCCCCACTCGGTGGTGGTGGCCGCTCCGGCGACGCCCACGGGGCCCTCGTAGAGCAGCGCGCCCGTCTCGCCGTGGGGCAGGGGCACCACGAGGCCGTGCTCGTCCACGGTGAGCGCCGGGGCGCCCAGGTTGTACACCTTCACCTGCAACTGGCCCTTGCCGAACAGGTGCCGGGGAATGGTGCGGGTGAACAGGGCGCTCATGTACCCGCGCAGGCCGGCGTTGGCCTCGCGCAGGGGCCCGGCCGGGAACGTGGACAGGTGGTCCTTGAAGTCCTGCAGCGCCTCCGAGTCCCAGCCCGTGCCGGCGAAGGGCGCCACCCGGTTCTCCAGCCGCACCAGCGAGAAGGGGCGCAGGGGAGGCAGGCGCTCGCCACAGGCGGCCAGCTGGCGCAGGGCCACGGCGGGCCTGGGCGCTCCGGTGACGCGGGCCCACGCATTGCCCGTGCCCAGCGGCAGCACCCCGATGGCCGGCAGCGCCACGCCCTGCAGGCGCAGCTCGTTGAGCAGCCCGGTGATGGTGCCGTCACCGCCTCCGGCCAGCAGCAGCGTGGGCGGGTTGGGCCGCAGCTGCTCGGAAATCCACGTCCGCGCCTCCTCCAGCGAGCGGGTGAGGGCCAGGCGGGCCCGGGGGAAGAAGCGCTGCACCATGCCGCCGATCCTCTCGGAGCCCCGGCGTGCGCGCAGATTGACCATCACGGCGATGTTCATGGCGGTGTCACTCTCCCCAAGCCATGTCATGGTTTCGTCATGGCGGCTCGACCCGGCGGTCATCTTCCAGTGAAGGACACATGAGGGGTTCCCCTCACTCCCGGGGGGCGAGTGCCCTGTGCCCCCACGCTGTGGCGTGCCCGTGACGGGCGCAAGCCGGGCCGCCGGTTCCAGTGTTGGGAGCCTGAATGGCGCGGGTCCTGGCCGTCACGGCCCCGTTGGCAAGATGGAGATGACGCGGAGCGGCGCAAAGAAGCCCTGGTCCGTTCTCCCGGGGGGCGGGCGAGGTGGCTCCCGTCACGAGGACGCACCGTCCATGATCGGGACGGAACTGGGGACGCACGAGGCCGTGAGCCCTGGGGCACGGACGCGGGACACCGTGATGGGTAGGGAGCCGGAGTCCCGCCCAAAGGTGCGGAATGACTGCCTTCTGGCGCACGGTGGGTGGGTTGTGGGCGTGGCGTGACGGCTGGTATCTCGGCGGCCGGAGGCCCGGTGGCCGGCGGAACGGACCCTGCAATCGCGCCCCGACATCATGACCTTCCTCAACAACTCATATTCGATGGTGGTGCTCGCGCTGGTACTCGGCGGCGCGGCGGGAGCGGCCCCACGCCGTGTGGTGGTGTCCAGCGGCGACTGCAGGGACGCGGAGCTCAGTGGCCACACCAAGGCGTTCTACGACCGGCTGGTGTCGCGTCCCGGGGAGAACGTGCTGGGCGCGGCGGAGTTCGCCGAGCGGCTGTTCCCCCAGCCCTCCGGCAGCTTCGAGGACATCAAACGGCAGCTCGAGGCGGCGCAGGGCCAGTTCTACGAGGCGCGTCATGCCAAGGCGGCGCAGGCCATCGACGAGGTGCTCCGGCAGGTGACGCGCCTGCCGCCGGGCGAGGGCCGCTGGAAGCTGTACGTGGACACGCAGCTGCTGCTGGCGATGAACCAGCGCGCGCTGGGCAAGGTGAAGGAGAGCGACGACGCGTTCCGCAACGTGCTGCGGCTGGAGCCGGAGTACGCGTTGGACCCGGACTACTACACGCCGTCCACGCGGCAGGCCTTCGACAAGCTGCGCCGCGAGCTGGCGCGGGGCCGGAAGGTGAAGCTCTCGGTGAAGTCCAACCTGTCGCCCTCGGAGGTGTTCCTGGATGGCCGGAGCGTGGGGCAGACGCCGCTGGTGCTGGAGGTGCCCGCGGGCACGTATGACTTGAGCGTGAAGAAGGGCGAGGCGCTCAGCTTCCCGCGCCAGTTGCCGGTGCAGGGCGTGGAGACGCCGGTGCTGGTGGACCTGGCGTACGAAGGCGCGGTCTCGGCCAGTCCCTTCCCGTGCCTCGCGTCGGATGGAGAGGGAGAGACGGAGCTGTCCCACGCGGTGCGCCTGGGCGGCACGCTGGGCGTGGAGGAGGTCATCGTGGTGCGGCTCGAGGGGGCGAGCAGCGGGCCGAAGTGGCTCGCCGCCACGGTGCTCAACGTGGAGGGAGGCCAGAAGCTGCGCGAGGGAGGCGTCAAGGCGCAGGGGCTCGACGCGCCGTCCGAGTCGCTCTCCGCGCTGGTGGACTTCGTCACCACGGGGAAGGATCAGCCGAGCCTCGTGGTCGCGACGCCCAACCACCAGCCGCCGTGGGAGCAGCCCTCGGTGGAGATGCTGACTCCGGAGGTGACGGCGAAGTCCGGTGGCTCGGTGCGGCCGCTGCGCGTGCTGTCCTACGTGACGCTGGGCGCGGGCGTGGCGGCGCTGGCGGGCGCGGGCTACATGCGGCTGTCCCTGGAGCCCGAGTGGCAGGAGCTGACGAATCCGGCGAACGGGCACCTGGTGGACGGGAAGCTCGACGGCAACGACACCCGGGGCGTGCAGTTGCTGCGCAACGTGGCGCGGAAGCACGACACCATGGTGGGGCTGCTCGTCGGCTCGGGCGCGGCGGTGGTGACGGGGGCCGTGCTCTTCTTCCTCTCCCCCAACGAGGCGCCTCCGCCGGTATCGGTGGGCGTCACGGCGGGCCCGGACGGCGCGGGCGCCACGCTATCCGGAACGTTCTGACCCACCAGGACTCGGAGTGAAATTCAGTTCTTGACCCGCTCTCCTGATTATTCCAGTTTCTCCGGTTGAACCCCCTACAAGGAGAGTCGGGATGAAGAAGCTGACGCTGATCGCCGGAGTGCTGACGCTGGTGCTGGTGGGCTGTGGCCCCGTCGAGAGCGAGACGGCGGACACGGGCGCGGAGCAGACGGGCACGGCCACGGCCGCGCTGACCACGTATCCCGAGTGTTGCTCCGCCATCCCCAACTCCGGGTACACGGAGGCGTTCTGCGACTCGGTGGCGTACTCGCCGGGGCGCTGCAACCAGGTGTGGAGCGGGACGGCGTGCGCGTGGAACAACACCAACTGCCCGGTGACGTGCTGCCAGCCCAAGAGCGGCAGCACCGTGTCCTGGAACTACTGCAACAGCTACGCGATCTCCGCCGACCGCTGCAACGCGGTCAACGGCGGCACCACCTGCGCCTGGACCTGCTGAGCACCGCGCCCGCTCCGGTTCCACGGGCTTGGGAGGCGCACCGCCTCTGGTACGTTCCCGCGGCATGAACGTCCTCCTGGCCCTGCTGTTGGCCGCGAGCGCCACGAGCGCTCCGGCCCCCCGCACCTTCCGCGTCGACTACTTCCACACCGGCAACGCCACCGAGGAGCGCTTCAGCCTCGACCGGCTCGTGGTGGAGCCGCTGCCCTGGCCCGGCCACCCGGCTCGCGGCGTGGATGAGACCAACCTCGGCAAGTACCTCTTCGAGGTGCGCGATCGCGCCACCAACCGGCTGCTGTACTCGCGCGGCTTCGCCTCCATCTACGGCGAGTGGGAGCAGACGCCCGAGGCCCGCGAGGTGAACCGCACCTTCCACGAGTCCCTGCGCTTCCCCACCCCCGAGAAGCCCGTGCAGGTGATTCTCAAGAAGCGCGCGAAGGACAACTCCTTCCGCGAGCTGTGGAGCTTCACCGTGGACCCGAAGGACATGTTCGTCGACCCGGCCCCGCCCGCCTCGCCCGGCACGCTGCTGAAGCTGGTGGACAACGGCCCGTCCGCGGACAAGGTGGACTTCCTCATCCTCGGCGATGGCTACACCGAGAAGGAGCGCGCCAAGTTCGAGAAGGACGCCCGGCGCCTGGTGGAGTTCCTCTTCGGCTTCTCGCCCTTCAAGGAGCGCAAGCAGGACTTCAACGTGTGGGGCCTCATGCCCGCCGCCCGCGAGTCCGGCATCTCGCGCCCCTCCACCGGCATCCACCGCGACTCGCCCGTGGGCTCCACCTATGACGCCTTCGGCAGCGAGCGCTACGTCCTCACCTTCGAGAACCGCCGCTTCCGAGACATCGCCGCCTTCGCGCCCTACGAGTTCGTGGAAATCCTCGTCAACGGCAACACCTACGGCGGCGGAGGCATCTTCGGCCTCTACAGCACCGTGGCCGCCGACAGCCTCTGGGCCCCCTACGTCTTCGTCCACGAGCTCGGCCACCACTTCGCCGGGCTCGCCGACGAGTACTACACCTCGGACTCGGCCTACGCCCCCGCCGAGGAGCGCGTGGAGCCGTGGGAGAAGAACGTCACCGCGCTCAACGACCCCGAGCAGCTCAAGTGGAAGCACCTGATGACGTCCGGCACGCCGCTGCCCACGCCCTGGCGGAAGGACGAGTACGAGCAGCACGCGCGCGAGGTGCAGCAGCAGCGCCGCCGCATCCGCGCCGAGCGCCGCCCCGAGCCGGAGATGGACGCGCTCTTCACCTCGCAGCGCGACTGGGAGGAGAAGTTCCTCGGCCAGCAGCAGTACGCCGGCAAGGTGGGCGCCTTCGAGGGCGCCATGTACGAGGCCCGCGGCTACTACCGGCCCCAGGTGGATTGCGTGATGTTCACCCGCGACCGCGTGCCCTTCTGCTCCGTCTGCCAGCACGCCCTCACCGAGGTCATCGACCTGTACGCGGGCCCTCGCACGGGCAAGGGCCCGAAGACGGCTCCCTGAGGCAGGCCGCTCGGGTCCGTGAGCCGAGACCCCGGCGGGCAGGGCCTCCGTCCCCTGCCTGCTGCCGCCCGGGTTGTACGTCTCCAACCTGACAGGGAAAGGAGGCGGACACACCCATGGCCATGATGCAAAACATGGATACGACGGAGTCCTGGTCTGGTGAGGGCGTAGGAACGAGCGTGGAGTCCTTCCTCGCGCATATCAACCGCGAGGTTCCCGAGTACTCCCCGACGGAGGTGGCGGATGCGGTGATGAGCGCGCTCTGCGAGCGGCTCCCCGGTGGGCTGGTGCAGGAGCTCCGTGAACAGTTCCCCGAAGGCCTGCGCCGGCTCTTCGAGCGCAGCTGGAAGGAAAGGAGTGCTCCCGCTCAGAAGTTCGACAAGGACGACTTCTACCTGGACATCGCCGAGCGGCTGCAGGTGGAGCCCGAGAACGTCCGCCTCGTGCTCCACGTCTTCTTCGGCTCCCTGCATTCTCAAATCACCGAGAAGCTGGCGCAGAAGATCCGCTCGGAGATGCCTCCCAACATCGCCGGCACCTTCGACGCCGCCCGGCGCGACGCGGACCTGCCGCGCTAGTGGACTGTCCGACAAGTTTTTCAACATAGTCGAGACCACAGGGTAGGTTGGGTGGAGGAAGAGACCGGATAAGTTGGGTGGATGAGGAGACGACCGCCGCATCTCCTCCACCTTTCGCCTG